>JBDTDX010000196.1:0-5190 GCA_039922815.1 Granulicella sp. | reverse complement strand
AAGGCCGCCGATGACTACTGGAACCTGTTCCGAAGCCGCCGACTGATTCGCAACACCTATATGTGGCTGCTGCTCATGATGACCTCTCTTGCATTGTTTGCGACCAGTTGGCTCGCGCTGCATCTCTCAAAACAGGTGACGCAGCCAGTTGAGGCATTGGCCGACGCGATGGAAGCTATCGCCGCAGGAGACTATGCGCATCGCGTCGGAGAGAGCGCCACCAATGAATTGAAGGAACTGGTGCGCAGCTTTAATCACATGGCAGCAGACCTTGAAGGAAGCCGTCACGCCGTCGAGGAATCCACCGTGCAGTTGAGCCGTGCGAACGCAACGCTCGAAGCACGGCGAGGTGAGCTTGAGACGATGCTCCAGACCATCCCCAACGGCGTCGCCACCCTCGACACGAATCACAAGGTAGTCCTCGCAAACCGCGCCCTGAGCGAGATGATGGATCCCGGTGGCCAGCGACCTTTCCTTGGCATGACGATGGAAGAGGTTTTTCCCACGGAGGTTGCAGAGGCGCTGGATCGGCTGATGCGTCGCAGTCATCGCATGGGTTCCGCATCGGATGAATTGGAGATGGCGAGGCACAATGCCAGCGGCAACAGCGTTCTTAACCTGCTCGCGACCGTAGCTCTGCTTGAGACTGCCGAGCGCGTCCACCTTGGCTATGTCGTGGTGATTGAGAACGCAACCGAACTCCTTCAGGCTCAAAAACAGTCTGCGTGGAAAGAGGTTGCGAGACGTGTTGCGCACGAGATTAAAAATCCGCTGACGCCGATCTCGTTGAGCGCGGAGCAGATCCATCGGCACATCGGACGCATCGAAACATCGATGCTCAACGATGGGACAACCTCTCCCTCGATCGCCGTGATTCGGCGGTGCAGCGAGGTCATTACCTCTTCGGTAGAAAGCATGCGCGGGCTGGTCGATCAGTTCGCCACGCTCGCCGAGTTCCCCACCGCAAGGCCGAGACCTGCCGACCTGAACACCATCGTTGAGAACTCACTGGCGATGTTTGCCGGGCGCCTGCAAACAATCCGTCTTGTGCGCAATCTGGAAAGCAATCTACCGTTGGTGATGGCCGACCCGGAGGCTCTGAAACGAGCGCTGGGCAACCTGGTCGACAACGCCGCAGAGGCGATGCAGAAGAGCCTGCTCCGCGAGATGCGCATCTCTACCTGCCTGCTTGATAGTGGAATGGTGGAGTTGACCGTCGCCGACACTGGTGCCGGCCTGACCGACGAAATGCGCGAGCGGCTCTTCCTTCCCTACTTTTCTACCAAGCAGCGCGGTACCGGCCTGGGCCTGGCGATCGCCGCAAAGATCATCCAGGAGCATGAGGGCACCATCCGCGCGGAGAAGAATGCGCCAACCGGTGCAAAGTTCATCGTGGAGCTACGCGCAGCCTCTATCGTGGATGTTGGCGAAACTCAGACCACGGACGCGCTGGCTGGCGGAGGCACCTTTTGAACCATGTACTGATCGTCGATGATGAAACAGAGATTCGCGAGTCACTCGAGAGTATCCTTCGCGAAGAGGGCTACATCGTCACCTGTGCGGCTACCGCCGGTGAGGCGCTAGAGCTCCTGCGCGATGCGTCCTATGACGTCGTCCTGCTGGACATCTGGCTGCCGGATCGCGATGGCCTTGATGCGCTGGTGGACATTCGCCGCATGGAGAGCACGCATGTGCCGGAGGTCGTCATCATCAGCGGCCACGGGACGATCGAAGCTGCTGTGAAGGCGACGAAGCTCGGCGCCTACGACTTCCTCGAAAAGCCATTGAGCCTCGCACGAACGCTGATCGTGCTGAAGAATGCCATGAAGGCGCGGCAGATGCGCGAGGACAACCAGGAGTTCGCACGGCAGCTTGCGGTACGCGGCAATGTTACTGGCAACAGCGTCCCCATGAAGGCGCTGCGGCAGCAGATCAAGCTCATGGCACCGACCAACGGGCGCGTGCTCATCTATGGCGAGAGCGGAACTGGCAAGGAGCTCATCGGGCGCGCGATGCATGCCGAAAGCCTGCGCAAAGATCGCGTCTTCGTGGAGTTGAACTGTGCCGCCATCCCGGAGGATTACATCGAGACCGAACTTTTTGGTTATCGGCACGGTGCGGGACCCGCGGGACAAGGTAGTCCTTCCGAGAAACAAGGGACCTTCGAACGCGCCGATGGTGGCACGCTGTTTCTCGATGAGGTCGGCGACATGAGCCTCAAGACGCAGGCGAAGGTGCTGCGCGCGCTCGACGAACAACGCTTCCTTCCCGTTGGCGCGAGCAATCCCGTTCACGTCGACGTGCGTGTGATCGCGGCGACCAACAAAGATCTGGGCGAGGAGATTGCGCGTGGAAATTTTCGCGAAGATCTCTTCTATCGCCTGAATGTCATCCCTTTCTTTGTCCCTCCGCTGCGTGACCGCAAAGAGGACATTCCCTTGCTGGTCAAAGAGTTTCTACAGCAGTTCGGCCAGCAGTACGGTCGGCCGCGCGTGGAGATGAACGAAGATGCTCTTGCCGCGCTGAAGCAATACCACTGGCCGGGAAACGTTCGCGAACTGCGCAACATTGTCGAGCGCGTACTCATCCTGAACCCGAAGGTGCAGCGCATCGAGAAGAAACATCTTCCCATGCTGGTCTTTCGGGATGCCGGCAAGGCCGCAGGGCGCGGTGATGAGTTCGCCACGCTCCTCCAGGCACGAGAGGCTTACGAGCGTGACTACATTCTGAAGAAGCTCGATGAGTGCCACGGCAACGTCACTCGCGCTGCCGAGGCACTCGGCCTCGAACGCAGCCATCTCTACCGCAAGATGAAAGCGTTGGGCGTCAGCGTCAAAGAGTAATCGGACCCAAAGACAATTTACTTTTTTCGGCAATCAACTTGCGATAAAGCGCGATGGTTTGGTCGGCGATTGCAGACCATGCGAAATTCTCTTCGACACGCTTTCGACCAGCCTCCCCATATCTTTTTGCCTTCGCAGGATCATTCAAAAGATCCGTCACCTGTGCCGCGAGATCCCGCGCAAACTGGTCTGGGTTCGCGGGAAAGGTCGTTTCGGGATCGGCCTCCCACGGAACGAGATGGCCAGTCTCCCCTTCGACGACGACCTCCAAAATGCCGCCAGTAGCCGAGGCCACGACCGGCGCCTTGCAGGCCATTGCTTCGAGATTGATGATGCCAAAGGGCTCGTAGACTGATGGACAGCAGAAGACAGCGCAGTTCGAATAGAGCTGGATGGCCTCCTGCTTGGTGACCATCTGTTCGATCCAGACGATGTTGTGCCCGGTGTGGGTCGGGTCTCCTGTGGCAATCGAGTGACCGCCATTGGGCGCGAAGTTTTCGACGGCAGCTGGCTCGCTGCCCGGTGTCTTCTTGCGCAACGCTTCGATCTTCTCGCGCATCTCCGCGGCAATCTCAGGCGTATCCGGCGCACCAGCACAGAGAACTACCTGCGTACCCGGGGGCATGTACGGAATCGCCTCCACCAAGTGGGTCACGCCTTTCTGTCGTGTGATGCGGCCTACGAAAAGTACGTATGGCCTGCTCGGGTCAACGCCGTACTTTACGAGCGCAGTGGTGTCGTCGGTCTTCTGATACTCGGCCAGATCAATGCCGTTATAGATCACATGAATGCGTTTTTCATCCACGTCAGGGTATGCCTGGAGTATGTCTGCCTTCGTTCCGTTCGAGACCGCAATGATTGCGTCCGCATCGAGGATCGCCGTCCGCTCCATCCAGGAGGACAGCGCATAGCCACTGCCAAGCTGCTCCGCCTTCCACGCACGCAACGGCTCGAGCGAATGAGTCGTCAAGACAAAAGGAATGTTGTACAGCTTCTTCGCAAGAAAGCCTGCCATCGAGACATACCAGGTGTGCGTATGAACAATGTCGATGGCCGCAAGCTGCTTCATCTGCGCGAGATTCAGCGCGAACGCGTCGACCGCCGCCTTGAACTTTGCTTTCGTGTCGCCGGTAATCTCCGGTGCTGGTTCCAGCCCTCGCACATGCAGGTTGCCCTCGTCCTCCTGCTGCGTACCCCAACAGTGAACCTCGACCTCAATCTTCTTCGCGAGTTCGCGGCTGAGGTATTCGACGTGCACACCAGCGCCGCCGTACACGTTGGGTGGATACTCACGGGTCATCAGGCCTACGCGCATTCATTCCTCCAACAAACTTTGGATGATTTTGATGAACTACTCGGGCTGCTCTTCGCCAGCCTGCTGTGCGGCAATCTGTTCCAGCTGCCTGCGCCAGTCCAGATCCTCGACAAAGCCGCGCGAACTGCGCCATTCCTCTTGTACCTTCACAAACAGTTCGAGAAAGACCCGCGTCCCCAGCAGCGATTCAATATCCTTACGCGCTGCTGTGCCAATCTGTTTCAGCATCGTACCCTGCTTGCCGATCAGGATGGCCTTCTGCCCCGTGCGCTCGCAAAAGATCGCCGCAGAGATTTTCGTTACCGGAAGCTTCGCACCGAGTGGCCGCTTCTTCACCTTGCCCGTACCGGTCAGCTCCGGCTCTGGTTCTTCGAATTTTTCGATCACTACCGCCGTCGCATACGGAACCTCTTCGCCGGTCAGCATCAGGATTTTTTCGCGAATCAGTTCGGCCACCAGGAAGCGCTCTGGCTGGTCCGTCAACTGATGCTTCGGAAAGTATCGCTGGCCTTCTTTGAGCTGGCCGACAACCCGATCGAGCAGCACGTCAAGATTTTCCTTCTTGCGCGCAGAGATGGGAATCACATCCGCAAACGTATGCAGCGAGGACCAATGCGCCATCAGCGGCAGCAGGTCCGCTTTCGGGATGGCATCCATCTTGTTGAGCACGAGGATGACCGGACATTCCAGTTTCTTGATGAGCGAGAGCGCGAAGTCATCCTCGGCTTTTGAGAGCTCAACGCGATTCTTTGTGAAGGGCTTAAGCGTACCCGGCGCGGCGGCTTTGATCGGCTGAGGCAGACGGTGGGTAACATCCACGATAAAAAGCACGGCGTCACGCGACTCCAGCGCATCGTGAACCTCCTGCATCATGCGGCGGTCGAGCTGCGTCTCGGGCTTGTGGACGCCCGGCGTATCGACCAGCACCACCTGCGCGGCGGGATGCCCGGCCTCACCCTTGGCCTTCTTCTTCAGCGGCACTTCGAGCACGCCGTGGATGCGTGTGCGCGTCGTCTGCGGCTTGTGCGTGAC
>JBDTDX010000195.1:0-7588 GCA_039922815.1 Granulicella sp. | reverse complement strand
CTGAAGGGGACTTTACGACGAAGTCCGAGGCGGTTGGATATTCGATCGACTCGCGGACCATCGGGGCGGGGGAGCTTTACTTTGCAGTGAAAGGGGAGCGGCTGGATGGGCATGACTTCGTCGAAGCTGCGTTGGCGAATGGTGCTGTGGCGGCGGTGGTGAGCATGCGGTGGCTTGAGCCCGCAGGCGTTGACTCGTGCAAGCTACTGCGTGTGCCCGATGGGGATACGGATGGCGTGCTGCGTTCGCTGCAGAAGCTTGCTCACGCGGTGCGGAGGGAGTGGGGCGGGCGCGTGATTGGGGTTACGGGTTCGGCCGGTAAGACGACGACGAAGGAAGCTATTGCGCAGGTGTTGTCGAGCAAATTTCGTGTATTGAAGTCCCAGGGCAATCTGAACAATGGCTTCGGCCTACCGCTGCAACTGCTAAAGCTTGAACCCGAACATGAAGTCGCGGTGATTGAGATGGGCATGAACCATGCTGGGGAGATCGCGGCGCTGGCAAAGATCGCCGAGCCGGATTGGGCGGTGGTGAGTAATGTGGCGGCGGTGCATCTGGAATACTTCGCGGAAGGTATCGCGGGGATTGCGGCGGCGAAGTATGAATTGGTGCAGTCACTGCCGCCGGATGGAATTGCGGTGTTGAACGCCGACGATCAATTTGTCGCGAGCTTTGGGCGCGGGATGGGTGAGCGCGCCATCTTTTATGGCATGGAAGAAGGCGCGGCGGTGCGGGCGGTGCTGGTGACGGAGATCGGTGCCGAAGGAGTTCTGTTTACGGTTGAGGCGGGCGGCGAACGTGCCAGCGTGCAGTTGCGTTTGCTGGGGCGGCACAATGTCTATAACGCGCTGGCGGCAATCGCGGTGGGATTGCAGATCGGCATCACTCTGGCGGAGTGTTGCGTTGCCGTGGGTGAGTTGGAGGCTGGCGACAAGCGCGGAGAGATTCTTTCGTGGCGCGGAGCGACGCTGATCAACGATTGTTACAATTCGAATCCGAAGGCTCTCGACGCGATGGTGGATGCGCTGCTGGCGATGCCGGCGGAACGGCATATCGTGATTGCCGGGGAGATGCTGGAGCTTGGTCCTGAGTCTGGATCGTTACATGCTGCCTGTGGACTACGGATGGCGGAGCGTGGCGTGACGCTGGTGTTGGGGGTGCGCGGTTATGCACAATTTTTAGCCGATGCAGCGCAAGGAGCAGGTGCTGTTGCGTTGTTCTGCGAGACGCCGGAGGACGCAGGCGCATGGATGCATTCAAACCTTCTGCCGGGCGACGCAGTGCTGCTGAAGGGATCTCGCGGCGTTCGGTTGGAGCGAGCGCTTGCAGTGCTTACAGAAGAAAGATAGCAACACGGTGCCAGGAGGCATCCTAAAGACCTATGGCCAATGAATTGTTAAAGAACGGGAAGAAGTCAGTTGCGGTAAAGGGATTGGGCGCGCCGAAGAAACATGCAAAGAAGGCGGCAAAACACGCGGCCAAAAAAGCCGCGAAGAAAGCTGCGAAACAAGTGGGAGCGAAGGTAGCGGATCTGGGTCCGGTATCTAAGGACGGCGTGCGCACAGCGTTTCACCACATGCAGCGGGCTTCGGTGGTGATCTCGTTGATGGAAAAGGACACTGGCGAGGATCTGCGAGGACTGTTGGCGAGGGGCGTCAAGCTCTACGAACAGGCTCATGAAGGCAAAGGCGGCGAGTCAACGATCCTGAAAGCGATTGGGCTGCTGCGGGCCGCGGAGCATCTGGCGATGGCCGGCCTGTACGCGGCGCGGCACAAGCATCGAGAGAAGGTCAAAGCACCGTCGCGTCTCTGGCTGGATGGTCTGCTGGCCGAGACGAATGCGCGATTGAAGCGTGTGGAAGGGTTGGAGCGGGGCAAGGGCGCGGACCTGTTTTCTGTGACGGAGGAACTTGCTTTGCAGGCAAGTGAGACTGGCGACGATCCACATATGGCATTCGAACTGGCGTTGGCCGCCGATGCACTTTGCTTCGCACTTGAGAATGGGCTGTAGGCGGAATGCAGTTTGGTTCGCGGTCGCAGATAGCCGGGCGGAGAATCTGTTTGGGCTGTTAAGATAGCGCTGACTCCCTGCGGCGCGGTCGAACATCTCATGCAGGTTTAAGGCGGAATATTTTGCTCTATTGGCTGCTGTACCAGAAGATGTTTCCGTACTTCCGGCTGTTTCGAATCTTCCGCTATCTGACTTTTCGGACGGTATTTGCGAGCTTGACGGCGCTGCTGATTGGATTGCTGATCGGGCCGTTTGTCATTGAGCGCCTGCGGCAGTTTCAGATCGGCCAGTACATTCGCGAGGATGGGCCGCAGTCCCACCAGAAGAAGGGCGGTACGCCGACGATGGGCGGCGTGCTCATCTGCATCGCTATTCTCGTGCCTACGCTGCTCTGGTCTGACCTTTCAAATCCTTTTGTATGGCTGGTTGTTCTGGCGACGACTGCGTTTGGCGCAATTGGTTTTGCGGACGACTACATCAAGACCGTACGGCGTAACAATAAGGGCCTCTCTGCGCGTCAGAAGCTGGCTGCGCAGTTTGTGGCGAGTGCGGTGGTGGCGATCGTACTGGCCGTCATGGATATGAGGGGGACCTATTCAACGCGGCTGGTGGTGCCGTTTGCGAAGCGGTTTAGGCCGGACCTGGTGTGGCATTGGCTGGGCGGCATTCCGCACATGCACTGGCTGGAGTTTCTGCCGTTCGTGATTTTTGTGATGCTCGTGATTACGTTCTCCAGTAACGCGGTGAATCTTACGGACGGTCTGGATGGGCTTGCCATTGGCTGCACGATCATTGCGGCGGGGGCGCTGACCGTACTGACGTATGTGAGCGGGCACGTTGTCTTCTCGGACTACCTGGAACTGCAGCGCATGCCGATGGTGAGTGAGTTGACGATCTTCTGCGGCTCGATGGTGGGCGCGAGCATTGGGTTCCTTTGGTACAACGCGCATCCGGCAGAAGTTTTTATGGGTGACGTGGGCAGCCTGGCGCTGGGGGGGGCGATCGGAACTCTGGCGGTGATTATTAAGCAGGAGTTGCTGCTGCCGTTTATCGGTGGCGTGTTCATTATGGAGGCTGTGAGTGTGATGCTGCAAGTGGGTAGCTATAAGCTGCGCGGAGGGAAAAGGATCTTCCGCATGGCTCCCCTGCATCATCACTTCGAGTTGGGCGGGTGGTCGGAGTCGAAGGTGATTGCGCGATTCTGGATCATGGCGCTGGTGTTTGCGCTGCTGGCTTTGACTACATTGAAATTGAGATAAGCAGGGCTTTGAGGGTGGATGGATGGAATTGAAGAACAAGCGGGTGCTGGTCGTAGGTTTGGGAAAGTCGGGGTTGTCGGCGGCGCTGTTTCTGCGGGGGCAGGGAGCGCGGGTGACGGTGAGCGATACGCGAAGTTCGGCGGCGCTTGCGAAGGAGATTCCGGCGCTGCTTGAGGCTGGAATTATGGTCGAAGCGGGTGGCCATGGGCTGCTGACGTTTCGGCGGCAGGACCTGATTGTGGTCTCGCCGGGGGTGCCGCTCGATACACCCGAGGTGAAGCAGGTGATGGCCCTGGGGATGCCGGTAATTGGGGAGTTGGAGCTGGCGAGCCGATATCTCCGCGGCCGCGTCATCGCCATTACCGGCTCGAATGGGAAGACGACGACGACCTCGTTAGTAGGAAAGATTTTTGAGGACGCGGGCCTGCCGACGCAGGTTGGCGGCAACATCGGGCTGCCGGTGATCGAGTTGATTGAGAACAGTACCGCCGAGACGGTGAACGTGCTTGAGGCGTCGAGTTTTCAGTTGGAGACGGTGGTCGATTTTCATCCGCAGATCGCCGCAATCTTGAATCTGACGGCGGACCATCTGGACCGTCACGGTAACTTCGAAAACTATAGAGCGGCAAAGGAGAAGATCTTTGCGCGGCAGACGGCTGAGGACGCGCTGGTATTGAACGGGGACGATCGCGCCGTGCAGATGTGCGCGGGCAAGACGAAGTCGCGGGTCTTCTGGTTCAGCGGAACGAAGGTGGTGCGGCAGGGCGCATTTGTACGCAACGGCGTGGTGGCTTTTATTGCGAAGGAGGGTGCAGCCGGTGAGCCAGTAATGCCGGTGAGCGAGATTCGGCTGAAGGGCGCACACAATATTGAGAATGTGTTGGCGGCGGTGTGCATGGCGCGGATTGCTGGAATCTCAGCCGAGGTGATTCGCGGTGCGGTTGCCGATTTCAGGGCGGTTGAGCATCGGTTGGAGTTTGTTGCCGAGATCGCAGGCGTGGCGTATTACAACGACTCGAAGGCCACGAATGTCGATGCGACGATGAAGGCCGTGGCGTCGTTCGAGGGCGGGGTGCACCTGATTCTCGGCGGCAGAGATAAGAACTCGGACTACACGCTGCTGGCTCCGCTGCTGCGCGAGCGGGTCGAGGCTGTTTATACGATTGGTTCGGCGGCCGAAAAGATTGAGCGCGAGCTCGTCGGAGTCGTGAAGATGGTGACAGCCGTAACGATGGACGCGGCAATCGCGATGGCGGCAAAGGCAGCTATTGCGGGTGAGACAGTTCTACTTGCACCGGCCTGTTCGAGTTTCGATCAGTTTGAGAACTATGAACATCGAGGCCGGGTCTTTCGCGACCTGGTGCAGGCCTTGAAGAAGTAAGGACGGGTTGTAGATGGCGAAGCGGGTGGGCGTCGATAAATGGCTGTTCGGAGTGGTGCTGCTGCTGGTGCTGTTTGGCCTGGTGATGGTCTTCTCCGCGTCCGCGGTGATGGCGCAGGCCAAGTATGGCTCGCCGTATACGTTCGTGATCCGGCAGGCAATGTGGGCGGTGCTGGGAATGATCGCCTTGTTTGCGCTGATGCAGGTGGACTACCGCAGGTACAACAATCCGCGCGTTGTGTTTCCTGCGGTGGCCATTACGATGTTGCTGCTTGTCGGCGTGTTTGCGATGCATGATTCGCACAATACGCATCGCTGGTTCCGCTTCGGAGGTTTCTTTACCTTTCAGCCGTCGGAGATCGCGAAGCCGATTACCGTGTTGTTCCTCGCGTATTTTCTACAGACGCGCATTCACCAGATGGATGACTGGAAGGGAACGATTCTGCGAGCGGTGGCTCCGCCGCTGCTGTTTGTCGTGTTGATCTTGAAAGAGCCGGACCTGGGAACGGCACTGGTGTGCGTTTCGGTGATGGCGTTGATGCTTTACCTTGCGGGCGTGCAGACGCGCTACTTCGCGATCGGTGCTGCGGTCGCTGCTCCGGTGCTCTACTTCATGCTCTTCCATGTGGCGTGGCGGCGGGCTAGGATGTTGGCGTTTGTTAATCCTGAGGCGGACCCGCGCGGGACCGGCTTCCATATTCTGCAATCGCTGATTGCAGTCGGCACGGGTGGAATCCATGGGCGCGGCCTGATGGAGAGCGTCCAGAAGCTCTTTTATCTGCCGGAGCCGCATACCGATTTTATCTTCGCCGTAATATGCGAAGAGCTGGGGTTAATCGGCGCGGTCATTGTCGTTGGGCTATTCGTGACGCTGGGGTATCGCGGACTGCGGGCGGCATTCCTATCGACCGATCCTTTCGCGCGCTTCCTTGCCTTTGGCATTACGACTGCGGTGTTGATCCAGGCGTTTTTCAACATCAGCGTTGTGCTCGCGCTGTTGCCTACGAAAGGGATTCCGCTTCCCTTCATCTCGGACGGCGGAACCTCCGTGTTCATTACGCTGGCCAGCATGGGTGTGCTGTTGAACGTAACGCGCGAGATCGACTAGCTTGCCGAACGATCATCCTTTACGCGTTTTGATTGCGGGAGGCGGCACAGGAGGCCATGTCATCCCGGCACTGGCGATTGCTCGTGAATTGCGCGATTCGGCTGGAGCCGAGGTACGATTTGTCGGGACGGCACGCGGCATTGAGACAAGGCTTGTACCGGAGGCGGGCTTCGAGCTTGATCTGATTGACGTGGGGATGCTCAAAAATGTATCGCTGAAGACGCGCGCACGCACGCTTACGGATCTGCCTCGCGGGATCGTGAAGTGCATGTCGCTGCTGCGCAGTTTTCGGCCCGATGTGGTGATCGGTGTGGGAGGCTATGCGTCAGGCCCGGAGATGATGGCGGCCGTGCTGCTGCGCTATCCCACGCTCGCTTACGAGGCGAATGCTGCGCCGGGGCTGGCGAACCGGATCATTGGCAAACTGGTGAGTGCTGCCGCGATCAATTTTGAAGAGAGTCGTCAATTCTTTCGCAATGCGACGGTGACAGGTGTGCCGGTCAGGCGTGAGTTTTTTACGCTGCCTCCGCGAGCGCAGGGAGCGCCACCTCATTTGCTGATCTTTGGGGGAAGCCAGGGTGCGCGTGCGTTGAACCAGGTGATGCCGAAGATTCTGGTAAGTCTCCTCGAGGCAATTCCCGGATTGACGGTGCTGCACCAGTCAGGGTCTCGGCATGCGGAAGCCACGTTGGAGGCATATAGGGAAACAGGTGCGGATCCGACCAGATGGCGGGTATCGGCGTTTCTGGAGGATATGCCGCAGCAGTTCGCAGAGGCCGATCTGATTCTCTGTAGAAGTGGGAGTTCCGTGGCCGAGATTGCTGCCGCCGGAAAGCCCTCCCTGCTTGTACCATTTCCTCAGTCGGCGGACGATCACCAGAAAAAAAATGCGGAGATCTTCGCCAACGCTGGAGCCGCGAAGATGTTGCTCGAAAAGGAGATGACCCCGGAACTCCTGCTGGCCTCCCTCGTCTCTCTGCTGCGGGATAAAGATCAACTGGCGCGAATGTCGCAGGCGGCAAGCCGATTGAGCCGTCCGGATGCGCTGCATGCAATCGCGCAGATTGCGCTTCAACTTGCAGGCAGGAAATAGTAGAGACTTGCCGATGATAAAAGCCCTGAGGAGTTCCCCTCAGCCCTTTGAATGCCTCACGCAACCTATTTAGTGGTGGCTGCTGCCGCCGTTGATCCGCCGCCACGCGCCGCCCAAGCGAGTAGCCCCGTTATTTGGCTGCGGGAGCGCTATGGCCACGTACCGCGTAGCCAAGCCACAGTCGACGCCATCGTAGTAGCTGGCATGCCAGAGAACTCCCGTGTGTGGACCAGGACCCGCGCGCCTTCAACCACGTTTCAACCTCAACCGCCGTGCCCCATCCTTCGCAAGCTCCATCGCGAAGGGTGGGAATCAAACCGCCCGGGTTCATCCTCCCGAAACCTGTCAAGCCCCCAAAAGTTTCTCCTCACGCAAATCACCAACAAAGACGGCACATTTCGCACCTCTCCAGCAATGCGCATGAGTTTCCACTAGCTGGCTATAATTAATTATGACCGCCGGAAAACGTCGCATTCACCCCACCAAACACATCTAAGTCGCCTGAATAGACGACTTTACCCATAACCCACTTTGTTGGACGAATTTACGTCACCCTCATCTCATAAAGTATTGATTTGAAATACTTTGCCCTATCGAGGGGGAGGGGGAGGGGGGTACCCTGAGCCAGCCAAAATTTTGCTGTAACATTCTCCTCGAACGTGGATTGCCCTATGCTCCGCCGTAAACTAACTCTGCTTCTCGCTTCTCTGGCCGCAACCGCGGCGTTCGCTCAGGC
>JBDTDX010000194.1:0-3666 GCA_039922815.1 Granulicella sp. | reverse complement strand
ACAGCGGCCCAATAGCCTTCTTCCTTGATCTTCTCGTTGGGAATGGAGCCTTCGACGACCAGCACAAAAGGATCCAGCAGCCCCTTTTCGGCGTCGTAGTAGAACTTCATAAACTCGTCGCCGTTCTCGTAGGCAAGAACAGGATTATGGAGGTGAACCTTGGGAAGGCCCGGGATGGCTCCCAAGAGTACATCTTCGATACTGGGCTGCTCGGCTGCAGTGATGGAAACACTATCTCCATCGCAACCGAGGCCGGCTGTGATCCAGACAATATGCACATCGGACACAGCGTGAGCCTTGGTGATCGCACTTGCTTGTTCAGCCATTGCATTCTCCTTCGTGTTGCCAACTACAGGAGTCCACCCAGCCAGTACGACTGGGCTTCACACAACGTACAAACGCTCGTGATTCAACGTGCGGATCGCAGAGCCGTATCTTCTTCGATGCCAACCTCTCGAAAATGGATAACAGCGGCGAAGAGATCTATTGCCGCCGGATTTTCGATGGCGCAGTGACAGCAAACATCGAGCGCGTCAAAATCTACGCTCCCCGGGCTGCGCTGTCAAAGCCCTCCTTCAACCTTACTTTTTGCCGCCAGTATTCCGTGATTCCATCAATACCCTTTGAAGGTACATCAACAGATGCGGGGTAGTTGCTCGCCAAACATGACGTCCAGCACACGGGTACCGCCAATCCCGGTCGTCATCAACACCATGCCGGGATGGGCAGCGACGACTTCGCCAATAATCGCAGCGTTCTGCCCGAGCGGATGTTGGCGCATCGAGGCAAGGACGGCTTCGCCCATCTCCGGGGCCACAAATGCGAGCAACTTGCCTTCATTCGCAACATAGAGCGGATCGAGGCCGAGGATCTCGCAGGCCCCTTTGACTGTCTCGCGGACAGGGACCGACTGCTCCTGCAGAAGGATCCCTACGTTGACCTGTTTGGAAATTTCGTTCAGCGTGGTCGCGACTCCACCGCGTGTGGGGTCACGTAAGGTATGGAGGAAATCGGTCGCACCTATTGCGGGAGTGGCGACCATACTCGCGACAAGACCATTGAGAGAGGCGCAATCGCTTTCGATCTCTCCCCCAAACTCGAGATTCTCGCGCTGTGACATGATGGCCATTCCGTGATCACCGATGTAGCCGCTAAGGATGATCGTGTCGCCGACGCTGGCGCGAGCGGCTGAGATATGGAGACCCTCTTCGATGAGGCCGATTCCGGTGGTGGTAATGAAGATCTGGTCGCCTTTGCCGCGGTTCACAACCTTGGTGTCGCCGGTGACGAACTGCACGCCGGCCTCTGCCGCAGCGACCCGCATCGACTCGACTACGCGGCGGAGGTCCTCAACGGCCAGGCCTTCTTCGAGAATGAATGCGGCCGCGAGATAGAGTGGACGAGCACCGCTCATAGCCAGGTCGTTGACGGTGCCGTTGACGGCGATGCGACCAATATCACCGCCGGGAAAGAAGATCGGAGTAACGACGAAGGAGTCTGTGGTGAAAGCCAGGCGCGAGCCGTTGATCGTGAGGACAGCCTGATCGTCGAGTTTTTCTATGATTGGATTTTTGAAGGCTGGAAGAAAAACTTTGTCGATCAATTCGGAGGTTAGTTTTCCACCGCTTCCGTGCCCTAACACAATATGTTTGTGTTCAAAAATTGGGATAGGACAGGAACCGAACATCACCGAGATAGCTTCGTTCGTCTCAGTTGCTTCGCCTTCCTGGTCGGCACGTTCTACCACGCGGACACCGTTGTCACTCATCAGATGACGTCCTCTTCCCCCATTGAGACGTGAATCAGGTCCCATAGGATGTGCAGTAGCGTGACATGGCATTCCTGAATACGGTGCGTGCTGAAGGTTGGGACGGTAAAGCAATATTCCGCGGCGCCGACGAGTCGACCGCCATCCTTGCCGGAAAATGCGATTGTCAATAAATCTTTCCGTTTGGCGGCTTCAAGCGCATAGATGAGATTAGGAGAGTTACCGCTGGTGGAGATGGCGAGCGCCATGTCACCGGGCTTGCCATGCAGTTCAATCTGGTCGACGAAGATGCGTGCATAATCCTTGTCGTTGGCGATGGCGGTCAGGACAGCCATCTGGCTGACGAGATCGAAGGCTGGCAGCGCACGGCGCTTTTCGAGGATGGGATGGATAAACTCGACCGCAATATGCTGGGCATCGCATGCGCTTCCGCCATTGCCCATCACCCATAGTTGACGACCGGCGGCGAAACGCTCGGCCATTTTCTCGGCAAGTTCGCCGATCATCTCCGCGTATTGGTCGAGGAATTGTTGCTTGACCTCGACTGATTCTTTTCCTTTGCGCATCACCATTTCGCGCCAGTTGTGTTGCTGCGGAGTCGGAGTTGAGCCTTCTGTCATACTGCACCTGCCAATGATTCTGCACTCACAAACTGCGCGGCTGCTTTGTGCTGTTCCAGGTGACGTCCGTAGGCGTAGTAAGCTGCGCAGGCGCCTTCCGTGGAGACCATAGTGGCGCCGAGTGGGCGTTGCGGAGTACAAATATTTCCGAACGCTGGGCAGTCATGGGGCTTCGCGATGCCCCTCAGAATCTTTCCACTGATGCAGGCCTCCGGCTCTTTGGTGTCTATCTCTTTTACATCGAAGATTTTTTCCGCATCGTGGTCGCGGAACTCCCAGCGTAGCTTGTAGCCGCTCTTGGGGATGGTTCCGATGCCGCGCCATTTACGATCCGCTATTTCAAAGACACTTGCGACGAGCTTTTGCGCAACGGTATTGCCATCGCGGTCGAGGATGCGTGAGTATTCGTTCTCGACAACTGCGCGACCTTCTTCGAGTTGTCGGACCGTCATCAGGGTGCCTTGCAGAATATCAAGGGGCTCGAATCCGGTAATGACGATAGGTACTTTGAAGCGAGCGCTCAGCGGTTCGTACTCGCGATAGCCCATCACGGCGCAGACATGGCCGGGGCCGAGGAATCCCTGCACGCGATTCTGTGGGGACTGCAGGATGGATGCTATCGATGGCGGTACCATCACATGCGATACGAGGATAGAGACATTTTTTACGCCTTCTACCTGCGCACGCGAGACGAGCATGGCGTTGGCCGGCGCCGTGGTTTCGAAGCCAATGGCGAAGAAGACGACTTGCTTATCGGGATGATTGCGCGCAATTTTCAGGCAGTCGAGTGGTGAATAAACTACGCGTACATCACCGCCGTGCGACTTGATCGTGAATAGATCCCCGTCCGAACCGGGAACGCGCAGCATGTCGCCGAAGGAGCAGAAGATGACGTTTTCGCGTTTTGCGATGGAGTGCGCCTTGTCGATCATCTCGAGTGGTGTCACACAAACGGGACAGCCGGGGCCGTGAACTAGTTCAATGCCGTCGGGGAGGAGGTGGTCGATGCCGTGCTTCACGATGGAGTGCGTCTGGCCCCCGCAAACTTCCATCAGCACCCACGGACGTGTCTGAATACGCCGGATTTCGCCGACAATCTTAGCTGCAATTGGACCATCGCGATACTCATCGAGATACTTCATCGTGGACTCCCTCCGGGTTCGATCTCTTCGACGACGGGTGATTCAAGCTCGGTGAGCTGGTCGAGATCGCGAAGCGCCTGGTAGGTACGTTCGGCTTCGGCTTCATCGACGCGGCTGATGGCAAAACCGACATGGA
>JBDTDX010000193.1:0-7574 GCA_039922815.1 Granulicella sp. | reverse complement strand
GCGTTGTAAACGACCTTGTTGTGCATGCTTCCGCCTGCGGGCGGATAGGGATGACAGAGGAGAACGGCGTAGGGCGCGTCGTCGTGACCGGTGTTCAGAAGAGCCTCAAGCCGTCCATCAGGGCCCGCAAGGTTTTCGATGGGGCAAATTTGCGATGTGTGATTCGTCAACGTCATCCACTCCAGTCTAAATGTGTCCGGAAATCGCGCTTGGAACTGACTCGTCGGGTATTCTGAAGCTCCATGGCCATTGATCCTATTTTGCTTACGCGGCAGCTTGTCGACATCGACTCTACGACCTACACGGAAGGGGTCGCCGGTGCGTTCCTCTACGAGTTTCTGAGCGCGCAGAAATACACTGTGGAGCGCCAAATCGTGGTGCAAGCCGATCGTGTGACGCCGGGAGCGGAGCGCTTCAATGTCTATGCGGCGCTGCCGGGCGTAACGCCTGATGTCGTCTTCTCGACGCATATGGATACGGTTCCGCCGTTCTTTGGGAGCTCGGAGGATGACGAATTTCTGTATGGACGTGGGACTTGCGACGCCAAGGGAATTATTGCAGCGCAGGTTGCAGCGGCCGACAGGCTTCGCGACTCCGGGATAAAGGTTGGACTGCTGTTCGTTGTGGGCGAGGAACGAGACTCGGCTGGCGCGAAGGTTGCGAATACGATGTCCAAGGGTTCGCGCTTTCTGATCAATGGCGAGCCAACGGACAATCGCCTGGCGCTCGCGACCAAAGGTGCGCTGCGCGTGGAGTTGCGTGCGAAGGGGCGGATGGCTCATTCGGCGTATCCAGAGCTGGGCGAATCGGCGATCCACAAGCTGCTCGATGCGCTGGCCGATGTGCGCGCGATGCCGCTTCCCGTTGAACCAGAGATCGGGCCGTCGACGCTCAACGTTGGCCTGATCGAGGGCGGCCGAGCGCCGAATGTGCTCGCAGATCGTGCAGAAGCGCATGTATTGATCCGGACGGTTGGGCCGGCTGATGAGATCAAGAAAGCCATCACCGCTATTGTCGGCGATCGGGCAGAGGTCACTTTTTCGCTTGAGCTGAGCTATATACGGATGCGGAAGGTGGGGAACCTGCCGACGATGGTCGCGAAGTTCGCGACGGACATTCCAACGCTGACGAACTGGGGCGAGCCGTTTCTGCTGGGACCGGGATCAATTCATGTGGCTCATACGCCGGATGAAAAGATCAGCAAGAAGGAACTGCTGGACTGCGTGGATCTTTATGTGGAGCTGGCGACCCAATTGGTCGGCTCTACATAGGGTAGTACCCGAGGGTACTTTCGGAGTGTAACGTCTTTGTAATGTGATAGATAGGCTATTCGCGTGCCTACTATCCATCACATTCTATTCGAGTTATGTGCTAACTATATGATTCTAAAAGGATAAGCTGGCGAGCTTAGCTTGGCTCATCTTGCTGGCGCTCGTTAGAAATGACATGGTGGCTAGCTCATAGAAGTGTCAGTGTAGATCTTTCTTATGACTCGTAGTAGTCGGGCGGTGCGTAATGTGGTAATCGACGTGCTGCGTCGATTTCCAAGCTTGCGCGACAACCAACTGTCGGCCTCGACCAATCCACTTGCGCAAGGTCTCGCGTGAGACCTCGATTCCATGGCACTCCAGCACCAGTCGCTTGCTCATACTCAACCAACCCATCTCCCGCCTCCGAACCTAGACTCAGGATGGGGCAGCGACATTTTAGCTTTGCTGAGCTACGACGCTATTGCTTTGCGCTTAAATCAAACTATACATAATATGTGTTATCAGACATACTCTCTAAAAGCCTGTTCACGATCTTCTGAGTAGGAGCACGAGGAATGCCAGGCAGATCATCTGCAGGCTGGTGTTGAGTTTTCGTTCCGCAGTTTTTCCAGAGTCTTCTGCATTTTCCAGCCATGCGAAGGATCGCTCAACACCCACCGCTTCGGCATGACGGCAAAGGTGTGGAGTTGGCTCCGTTTGGCTGCATCGATACTTTTGTAGGACGGCAGTCATGGCCACCTTTATCGTGCCGAATTGTGACGGAACGCATGATGGGAACCAAAACGAAGAAGGCCGGTCGCCCAGTGTTTAAAGCGTTGATGAACTGGTACAACTTCCGCACACGTTGCAAAGACTTCGCGGCTCGATCGCGACAGAATCTGTATCCGCAGGTCTATGCGATCGGCCGGCCTCAAACATCCGGGAGTCAACAAGGTATTCGATGGCGTGGCCGAGCGATTCAAGTGATTGACCCTGGAGCCTATCGGGGCGCCGACGCACGATGCGGGACGGACCCATCGGAACTCGCGATGGCAGAGCTCCAAGCTGCTGGGGGGCCGAGGAATCGAAAACGGAAAATGGCATATGCAAACTTGACGCGGACATAGACGAACCTCCGTTTTCAAGTTAACGGCGGGTTATGGAAAAGTATTACCTATGCCCCATCTTTCTTTTCTTTATCACCCAAAATGGGAATGGCGTTCTGCTCCCGCCAACTTTCAAACGCCCTAATCTCCAGACGTTCTTCAGCGTACAGCGCGTAACTGTCGCACCCAAACGGGGTAAAATCAGGCAGGCTTCCGGAGAGAAATGGTAATTCATCCCGTCAATTCACCAAGTCACGTTGATCGGAACGAACCGCAAGATCGCCTCATCGTGGCCTTGGACTTCCCTTCCGCCCAGCATGCCCGCGCTTTTCTCGACAAACTGGATGGCACCTGCCGATGGTTGAAGATAGGCATGGAGCTTTACTACGCCGAAGGAAACGCCTTCGTCCAGGAGCTTCGCAGCGCTGGCTACGAGATTTTTCTCGATCTCAAGCTGCACGATATCCCCAATACTGTCGCCGCTGCGGTTAAGAGCGTCGCCAAATCCGGTGCATCCCTGCTCACGATCCACGCCGCTGGCGGAGCGGCAATGATGGCCGCCGCTGTCAAAGCTGTTGAAGAGCCCGGAGCGCCTCGGCTACTCGCCGTAACAGTTCTCACCAGCATGGATACTGAGCAACTCGCTGGTATCGGCATCGAGGTCTGTCCGGCAAATCAGGTACTGCGCCTCGCTCAACTCGCATGGGAAGCTGGCGTTCGCGGCATGGTCTGTTCGGCGGAAGAAGTTGCCATTTTGCGTGCAGAATTGGGAGAAAAGGCCGAACTCATTGTTCCTGGTATCCGCCCCCTAGGTTCTGCTGTTGGAGATCAAAAACGGATTGCATCCCCTGGAGAGGCAATCCAAAGCGGCGCTTCTCGGCTGGTGGTGGGTCGCCCTATAACCCAGGCGAGCAATCCCAAAGCGGCTGCCGAAGCGATTCTCGAAGAAATCGCCTCGATATCCAATAACTGAATAATTGCTTTAATTACTCGCTATACATTGAACTTAAAGAAGAGGATATCGCCGTCGCGAACTACATATTCCTTGCCCTCTGAGCGCAGCAATCCCTTCTCCTTGACCGCCTGCTCGTTCCCATACTTGAACAGATCGTCGCAGTGATACGTGTCAGCTTTGATAAATCCCTTCTCAAAGTCGGAGTGGATCACCCCTGCCGCACCGGGAGCCTTGGTACCGCGCTGAATCGTCCATGCGCGAACCTCCTGCACACCGGCAGTAAAGTAGGTAATCAGGTCCAGGAGCCTGTAGGCAGAGTGGATCAGACGGTCAAGCCCTGGCTCTTCCAGACCCATCTCTTTCAGAAACTCAGCACGTTCCGCAGGTTCGAGCTGTGCGATCTCTGATTCGAGCGCACCGGAGATGCGAACCACCTGACTTTGCTCCTCTGCGGCGCGCTTCTCCACCGCGGCGACCCATTCATTTCCATCGACAAGCCCGGTGTCGTCGACGTTGGCGACATAGAGCATCGGTTTCGCAGTAATCAGAAAAAGGTCTCGTGCGATCGGCTTTTCTTCCTCCGTCAATACGACGGTACGCGCCGGTCTCCCCGCCTGTAGCGCCTCGAGCAGTTTGCCCAGGCATGCTGCCTCCGCCTTCAACTTGCCGTCGCTCGTATTCTTCGCAGCCCGCTCGGCTTTGGTAAACCGTTTCTCAACTGTATCCAGGTCAGCCAGCAGTAACTCCGTATTAATGATGTCGATATCATGCAGCGGATTCACTCCCCCAGCGACGTGGACGACTTCAGGATCGCTGAAGCATCGCACCACATGGATCACCGCATCGGTAGCGCGAATGTGTCCAAGAAACTTGTTACCCAGGCCTTCGTTTTTGCTCGCACCCTCCACCAGTCCGGCAATGTCGATAAACTCCATCGTCGTCGGGATCGTGCGATTCGGCTTTACGAACTCCGTAATCCGGTCAAGCCGCGGATCAGGCACCGTGACCATGCCCGTATTCGGCTCAATCGTGCAAAAAGGATAGTTCGCCGCTGCGGCCTTCGCGGAGGTAAGTGCGTTAAAGATGGTGCTCTTGCCCACATTGGGTAGACCGACGATTCCGCAGTTCAAAGGCATTGCTGTTCCCTTTTCATGACTTGAATGACCACCTGCTGAAGACCGCGAAGCTTTCCCCTCGCGCTATCGTTTCACGCGCAGAGAATCCATTAGAAGATCTCTGGGAGGCCCCGCTCATCAGGCAGCAATCTCCATTATCGCCCAAGCTACCGTCCAGAGTTTTGCAGGCAACTCGGAACTCACTCGCCCCTTCATACAGGTTAATACCGGATGGCCTCAAGATCTACATTCTCACTCCCCAACGTGTAGGCAGATAGCAAAGCCCACGGAGAAAACCAGAATGGCACAGGCTTCATGCACAACGAAATATTGACCGATCTACCCTTAGGGATTTCTGACCTGGAGTTGCCCTCCACCGAGCACTCCTCTGGAACCATTCTACTCGTGGATGATGACCCGGACATCCGCTCGCTCACCCGCACCTTCCTGGAGCATGAGGGATATTGCGTTCACAGTTGCGGCGATCCCAAACGAGCGGCACAGGTATTTCATGCCGCTCTCCAGAGTTCCGGCGGCATTGATCTTCTCATAACAGACTTCTACATGCCCGATCAATCAGGGATGGAACTTGCGTGCGAGTTGAAAACGTCCCTGCCGGAGCTTCCTGTACTTCTAGTATCTGGAGGATTTTTCAGCGCCGCACAACTACAGCAGCTTCGTAGTGAGGGATGGCATTTTTTGAGTAAGCCTTTTTCTCTGCCAGACTTCCTGACTTCCGTCCATCTCATTTTAAAGAACAATATCGCAGCCGACGCGCTTGCGCGGCACAAGCAAGCGTAAGCGCATCCGCGCGACAGATTACAGCCCGTTCGTCACTTCCATATCGCTCAGGCGTAGCGCCAGGGATTTCGCGCCACCGCCGCCTTTGAGAAACTCGCTGAGCGGAAGCTGGGTCACATCAAAGCCCAGATCCATCAGACGATCCGGAAGATCGGAGTGAGTAAGCTGATTGAGTATGATGTTCTGTCCGATGTTGATGACGTTGCAAGCAAAATGTGTCGCCTCCTGCTCGGTCACGATAATGCGCTTGTCTTCTGCGTACGCCGCCTCAATCTTCTCGCGCGACTCGCTATCGAAGGCCTCCGGATAATACATCACGTAGCCTCCGGTCAGCGGCGCAAAGCATGTATCAAGGTGATAGAAGCGTGGATCGACGAGGTGCAGCGAGGTCACCTTGGCATGCCACGCATCGGCCAGGTGCCGGTGGCTGCGCAGGCAGGTACGCACACCATGCGCGGCCCACAACATTAGCCCCTCGGAGTCGAACAGCGCATCCCCTTCTCCTTCAAACGCAGTATCGCGTGGAGTCTCCCATAACAGGAATCCCGCGTCCTTGAACCAGGCACGGAGATACTGTTCTTCCGGCTGCCGCTGTGCATGGGCAAAGCTGGAGATCGCGGCGATACCGTGGTTTACGACAGCAGTATGCGCGACAAAGGTCATGTCTGGCGTGTTGGCACGCGCTGGCAACAGCTTCACATCAGCAATCATCTTCAGGTGTTGATAGAGACCATTCCACTGCGCAAAAACTACATCACGCGATGGACCATGAAGATTGCCGGCCATCCATGGGTTGATCACATAATCGACATCGTAAAACTGGGGAGGACACATCAGAAACGTCGGCCGAGTAAAGTGTGGCGTCGAAGGCTGATCGGATGTTATTGCAGGAGACGACATAGTGGTGTTCATCGCTACAGGTTCTCTACTTTCCAGCTGTTGAGTCTGCCCCTTATTGACATCGGTCGTCAAGTCAATCCGGGGAATCTTTAGTACCTGAAGTTACCCTTCAGATACGTTTGACGCAGACTACGCAGATTCATCATTGTGATTAGATGCAAGTTCAGTTGTTCGTGAAGCCTTTTCCATTGCAACGTAAAAATCCCCAGGAGACCGAATCATCGGTACCTCCTGGGGCTCGGAATGGATGCGTTCTAAAGCTTCTCGAAGAACTCGCACGCAGAGCACGAAATATACACACCACCGGGAATGCCACGCTCACGGTCTTTCACGCGCTTCACAATGCGGGTGGGTTTTGAACACTTCGGACAATCTGTGCTCTTGTTGGTGTCCATGACCTTTGCTCGGTCGCCTGTCTTTGCAATCTTAGCCATTCTTCTCTCCCCTGGTACTTGGATGTCGCGGTTCCCGCAGACGACCATCGGACTGGCTTTGTGGGGCCAAGCTGGACCGGATCATTCGGAACTTCTCAGAGATCTGCACGGGACGAACCAGGGCTGGAACGGGAGAAGAACTGCGGAAGACGCTCAGCCTACAAGTCTACACGAGCGTCCGTTTTCCCACGTTCTTGGTGTGACCGCAAAGAATCTGCTTTCCCTTCGCTACCTGCCTCAAACTATGCTGGACCAAAGTTCGTCGTCCCACCTGGACTTGCCTTCTTGTCCACGGGAAACTGGACGCGCTTCTCCGCATTCGGTGGGGCCGCCTCACCCGGCTGCCGCAACGTAGGAGGAGCGACATGCGCACTGGCACCCGAGTCCGCATCTCCGATCTTCGCATCGCCCAGCGCAATCTCGTGCGTAGGGGGGTCAGGCAGATATTCACCCAGCTCATTGGTATCGTGAATCTCCATCGGCCTGCCCATCGCGGCGATCTTCACCAGCGCAACCCGATCCCCCTCGAAGCGCACAAAACTAACCGTCTCCGGAACATGACCGTAGATCCACTCTTCGTACCGCGGACTATCCGGATCATCGCTCACATGCTCCCGGACCTTACTCTCCGGGGCTCCCTTTGCAGCAAGCACCATGCGCCGGTTCATCCCCACCAGAACGTCATGCGCCGCAATCGCGTCCTTCAGCGGGGCTGGCAGTGTATCGGCATACGCTACCTCGGAGTTCTTCACTCCAAAGTCCAGCACCGGCTCCAGCAGCGCCTTCACCTCCGGCGCGGAGATCTCCGGAACTCCACCCTCAAAACTGAGCATCACCCGTGAACCTGTGACCAACTGGGCTTCCGGTTGAGCCATCGGCATACCGTTAATGGAAAGGTGACTTAGAAAGCGATGTTTCGCATAGGGGCCACCATTCAGGTCGAGGATGATCCGATCCGGCTTGAAGCTTATCGACGTAATGACAATCCGGTCACCCGGCGCAGACGACTCTCC
>JBDTDX010000192.1:0-2243 GCA_039922815.1 Granulicella sp. | reverse complement strand
GCTTCGTCGATCTGGCCGATGGTGGCGCTGTGCGTGCACTTTACGTCGTCGGCGAAGATTTCAAGCTGCGGCTTGGTGTCCATCTGCGCGGTGTCGGAAAGGAGCAGATTCCGGTTAGTCTGCTTCGAGTCGGTCTGCTGCGCGCCCTGGCACACGAGGATGCGGCCGTGAAAGACACCGCGGGATTCGCCGTCGAGAATGCCGTTGTAGAACTGATGGCTGCCGCAGTGCGCGCTGCGGTGCTCGACGTGCATGTAGTTATCCTGATGCTGCTTGCCGTTGGCGATAAATAGCCCGTTGATGAGGCAGTTGCAGCCCTCGCCAGCGAGAACTGGCTGGATGTTGTTGCGCACCAGCGCGCCGCCGGTCAGGACTGAATGAGAGTTGACGGTTGAGCTTCGTTCCTGCTGAATGCTAAGCGTGGAGACGTGGAACGCTTCGATGCTTTCGCGCTCGAGGCGGTAGTGATGGACAACTGCCTGGTCTTTGGCGACGAGCTCGGTGACGACATTGGTAAGAGAAGTGCCAGCGCCCAGCGAGACGTAATCTTCGAGGATGGTGGCCTGGCTGTTCTCTCCAGCGACGATCAGGTTGCGCGGGTTCGCTATGCCCGGAGTCGCTCCGCCAGTGTTGAGGTACAGAAGATAGATTGGCTCCTGTAACGCGAGTCCGCGAGGGATGGAGATAAACGCTCCATCTTCAAAGAACGCAGTATTCAGGGCTGTGAAGGCTTCTTTGCCTGCATCCGCGTAGCGAGTGAGATGCGCCTCTACCATTTCGCGGTGGTTCACAACCGCTTCCGCCAGTCTGGCGATGAGCGGGCCATTACGGGTGGCCGGGAGACGCGAGAGGTGCGGCGCATAGTGCCCATTCACGAAGACGAGCTGGGCAGCGAGGCCTTCGAGCCTGTAAGGCGCAACGTCCTTCTCCGTCACGCTGGCCGACGCGTCTTCGGCGAGATGGAAGTTGGTGTTCGCGATAGGAGCGACGCTGGTAAAGCGCCAGTCTTCGTCGCGGAGGGTGGGGAAGCCGAGCTGGCAGAAGCTGGTGAAGGCGGCTTCGCGTACATTCTTCAGCCACGAGCCCTGATCATGGACGGGCGACTGCTTCTGCAACTGGAGGAAAGTTTCGAGATAACTGGGGAGCTGCTCTATGGTTGTCGACACGTTGGTATCCTCCCTTAAACCGCTACCGCTGTGGCACGGGCCTCTGCTTCAACTCCGACGTAACCCTGCTCTTCGAGCGTGAGTGCGAGTTCCTTGCCGCCTGATTTGACGATGCGTCCATCCACCAACACGTGCACGAAGTCGGGAACGATGTAGTCCAGCAGGCGCTGATAGTGGGTGATGACGATACTGGCGCGGTCAGGGCTGCGCATGGCGTTGACACCGTTGGCGACGATGCGCAGCGCGTCGATGTCCAGGCCGGAGTCGGTCTCATCCAGGATGCAGAGCTTCGGTTCAAGCAAGGCCATCTGGAGGATTTCGTTGCGCTTCTTCTCGCCGCCGGAGAAACCTTCGTTGACCGAGCGGGTCATAAAGCTTTTGTCGACTTCGAGAAGCTTCATCTTCGATTCGTAGAAGGGCATGAAGTCCATGGCATCCATCTCTTTTTTGCCGTGGTACTTGCGAATGGCGTTGAGCGCGGCGCGCAGGAAGTAGACATTTCTGATGCCGGCGATCTCGATAGGGTACTGGAAGGCCATGAAGACGCCTTCGCAGGCCGCGTCTTCGGGCTTCATCGCGAGCAGGTCTTTGCCGTCGAGGAGGATTTCGCCTTCGGTGACGATGTAGCTTTCGCGGCGCGCCAGTACCTGCGCGAGCGTACTCTTGCCTGAGCCGTTCGGGCCCATGATCGAATGGACCTCACCGGCGTTGACCGTGAGGTTGAGACCCTTCAGGATCTCGCGGTTTTCTATTCTTGCGTGTAGATTTTTGATCTCCAACATCGACATAGGCTATCCAACACTCCCTTCCAAACTAACGCTGAGCAGCTTCTGGGCCTCGACGGCGAACTCCATAGGCAGCTTGCGGAATACCTGTTTACAAAATCCGTTGATGATCATCGAAAGGGCGTCTTCCTTGGGCAGGCCGCGCTGCTGGAGGTAGAAGATCTGGTCGTCACCCACCTTCGATGTAGAAGCTTCGTGCTCAATGCGGGCGGTGGAGTTCTTCGCTTCGATATAAGGGAAGGTGTGCGCGCCGCACTGGTCGCCGACCAGCAGGGAATCGCACTGCGTATAG
>JBDTDX010000191.1:0-4931 GCA_039922815.1 Granulicella sp. | reverse complement strand
CCACGTACCGCGCGCTGTAGGAGCCTACCTTGCCGCTGCGCAGCAGATCGAGATAGTTCCGATATCCCGCCGGCCACTGCGCCGAGTTCGCATCGTTCGCGCTGTAGTACGAGCCCTGCTTCGGCATCCGCATCTTCTCGGTCGTCAGGATGAATGCCCCGATGGTGGGATCGAGCGTAAAACTGTGTACCCCATTGCCCGTGGTGTATACCAGGACCGTAGACGGCCCATAGACAACATATCCCGCTGCAACCTGCCGGTATCCCGGTTGCAGAATCGACGCATCCAGATCCCCCTCGGTCGCAGGCAGTCGTTTGAGGATGCTGAAGATTGTCCCCAGATTAACATTCACATCGATGTTCGAGGATCCATCGAGCGGATCGAACACGATAATGTACTTTCCATTTTCGACGCTGTGGTCAAGAGTGATCGGCTCTTCATCCTCTTCGCTCACAAGCGCCGCCACCATGCTTCGCGAGCCAAGACAGTGCAGCAGCGCCTGGTTTGCGAAGACGTCCAGCTTCTGTTGCGCTTCGCCCTGAACGTTCGTCTGCCCAAAAGCCCCAAGCACGTCGGTCAGCCCGGCGGATCGAATCTTGGCTTCAATAATCTTCGTAGCCAAAGTAATGCCGCCCAGCAGGAGGCTGAAGGTTCCGGAGGCGGCGGAGATATCTGCCTGCTGCTGCTGAATGTGCTGCTGGACTGTCGTGACCATCGAGCCGTATCTCCCGTTTTCTGCAACCTGCCGAATCCACACTCTAGCATCGCCGCAGCGCGTTCGTCGTCTGATGAGCGTTATTCGGCTACGAGAGAAAGACCGCGAGTATTCGCCAAACGGCCCACAGGATATTGCCCAATGCGGTTCGCCGCAAACCACGGCGAGCGATCGTAAAAGAAAGCAAGTCGATCGGCCGAACTCGCTGCAAACGCAGGATCGGTCGCCACCCTTCTCTCGAACTCCGCCTTCAGCTGTGGGTCCTTCGCAAACATCTCTCGTGCCAGGCGCTCAACGACATAAGCCTCGCCATACTCCTTTTGCTCGAAGATCGCGTCGAAGAATCCCCAGGCCATTGCGGAGTCCGGCGCTGCGGGTTCAAGCCACGCCATCACCACCCGCGAGAGCCTCTGATTAAGCCGCACCACGACCGAGCCTGCAGGATAACTCCGCTTCTCTTTCACCAGGGAACAGGTGCCGAACTTCCCAGGATTTCGCGACGCCTCGCCATTGAAGATCGGATGACGGCCTTCGTAGGGTGGCTCCTGCCACACCATGCCACTGCACTGATAGCTCTCGATTTCACCAGTCCACGCAGTTGTAGTTCGTTCCATCGTCACCTGATGAGCCGCCAGTACGTCGATCACCTTCGTCCACTGCACAGGTATGATGTACGCCTCCGGAGGCTTCACCTCAGCCGTCACCTTGAAGCCTGTCTGGAGCGGCAACGTCATCTCCATCGGCTCGTGCGTATAGTCGATGCGCATTGCACCGGAGATGTCACTCAAGCTGCGATTGTATTTGTAACCATGAAAGGAAAATGGCGTCGTTTGCCCGCCCCATGCAAGCGTAAGTGGGTACGGCTGATCCTGATGCGCGAACTGCTTCGCCTCCGCATCCGCAGCGGCGTTCAGCGCGATCAGCTTGTCCGCATCGCGGTTGACGAGTTCCATCAGCCCGGCGAGGATTGCATAATTTCCCGTCACCCGCGTCCGATAGTCCTTCAACATGTGCAGCTCAACCAGCATTCCCGGCCGCCCCTCGAGCGTCATGTAGCCGGTCGAAAAACGCGGCGGATCATCGTTGAAGGCAAGCCCCTTCGAGGGATCGCTGTCGTCAATTAAAGTGATGTAGGTCGGCGCTGCAAGATGGCCATGCGCATCGACATACTTCTCCAGCCCGGGCGTCGCAACCTCATCCACCCACTTCACCGTTGCCGCCGGAAGATTTGGCCCATCGTCAATGGTGAAGGTCACATCGTATTGATAGTCCGCGCCATCGGTAACGTGATCATCGACAAAAAAATCCGGCAGCCACCGATGAAACATCGCCATAAACGCGCGTGTCTCCGGCGCGTCGGCCTTCAGATAATCGCGGTTCAGATTGAGGTTGGTTCCATTGCCGCGCCAGCCCATCTCTTCCGGTCCCAGTTGATTGATGCGATTGTAGGGCCCACGCCGCTCATGGCCGTCGGCGTTGTAGATCGGAATGAAGACAAAAACCGCGCGGTCGAGCAGGCCAGCTTTGGTCTTGCGCACCACCATGTCGCGCAGCAATGCCAGGCAAGCATCCTTGCCGTCCATCTCTCCCGCATGGATCGAATTCTGCACCAGTACGATGGGCCGTTTTGCCGCATGCAGAGCCGCAGGATCGAAGACTCCATCCTTCGACACAATGACGATATCCAGCTCGCGCCCCTCGCCCGTCTTGCCGAAGGCTTCGATCCTTACCTGCTTTGGTACGACTGCCGCAACCTTGTGCAGATAAGCCATCGTGACGTCATAGTTCGGCGTCGTCCGATAGCAGGTTGCCTCGGCAGGAGTCGCATTCTTCGGTACATCGGCACACGGAGCGGCTGCACGCGGCTCCGAAGGGAGCAACGGATCTACCTGTGCATGGATCGGAAGCACCGTAGCAAAAATGCCGCACAAAATTAAGGGAAGCAGACGCATCGGATACCCTTCCTGAAGCTTGCGCGGTTTACGTCAGATCGTCAGTATCGAAGCTGGGCACCTTGCGGCCGAGCGCGGAGACATCCCGCGAATCGCCCACCAGCCCCTTCACCACCACATCCAATTCTTCATCGGACTCCGCCTCAGCCGCGATCGTCCGCAGACCTGCAGGTTCGGGTACGTTCAAGCTCTCAAGCAACACCGTCGCATGGGCCACGGCCACATGATCTTGGTTTAGCCCTTCAGGCGTTTTGGCCTTGATGCCAACCTCGCCGGGCTTCACCCCTAGCAACCGCGAAACACTCTCGCGCAACTCATTCGCAATGGGCACAATCTTCGGTTTCGCCATCACCAGAACCGTGTCGATATTGACGATCTTGTAGCCCGCCGTCGCCACTTCCTCAAGCGCAGTCTGTAAAAAGATACTCGATGCTGCACCCTTCCAACGCGGATCACTCGGCGGAAAAAACGTCCCAATATCGCCCGCTGAAACCGCGCCCAGCAGCGCATCGGTGATGGCATGAAGCAGCACATCGCCGTCTGAGTGCCCGGCAAGACCTTCGGTATGCTCGATCGCCAAGCCCCCGATCACCAGCGGTACGCCAGGTTTAAACGCGTGCGAGTCAAACCCGTATCCAATTCTCATGCTCACTTGGTCGCCGCCAGATAGAACTCCGCCAGCTCGATATCGCCCGGCTGGGTAATTTTGAAGTTGCGCGGAGACCCGACGACAACGGCCACCGCGATTCCCGCCCGCTCCAGCAGGCTTGCTTCGTCCGTCCCGGCAAACTCGTCCGCTTCAGCTTCCGCGAAGGCGCGCTTCATCAGGCCGCAGCGGGCACCCTGCGGTGTCTGCGCCCGTACGATAAACTCGCGCGGAATGGTTGATGTAATGATCGCGCCATCCGCCGTTCGCTCTACCTGCTTGATGGTATCGACCGCCGGCAAAGCCACGATAGCCGCACCGTGCTTCACCACGGCGTCGATCGTCCGCTCTATCGTTGCGGCGTCAATCAGTGGCCGCACCGCGTCGTGAACCAGGACAATATCGTCCTCCGCGCACTCCAGCCCTGCCAGCGCATTACGCACCGAATGCTGCCGGTTGTCACCGCCCTCGACGATCTGGATCTTGGCATCGAGCCCGAACTCCTGCACCTGCGCCCGAACCCGCGCCATCTCGGTCGCTCGAACAGCAATCGAAATCGTCGTGATCTGTGGAACCGCGAGAAACGCCCTTAGCGAATGAATCAGCACCGGAACGCCGCCCACTTGAAAAAATTGCTTGGGACCCGCGCCCGCCGCAGCCATCCGCGTCCCAATACCCGCTGCCGGAAGTATGACAAATACACGCATAACCACTGGAGTATATAAGATGGCACCATTAGGCTGTTGCTGGTCTTCGCTGCCATCCTTCCAAACCGCTCGCGCATCGCACACAATCCCACGCCACTAAGATAAAACCAGCATGGCCACTCTTCCCCTGAACCGCGAACACCTCCACCCCGGCGACCGTCTTTGCGTTGCCCTCTCAGGCGGGGCCGACTCCGTATCCCTTCTCCTCACACTTCATCAGCTCAAGTCAGACCTCGGCATCGGCCTCTCCGCCGCTCACGTCCACCACGGCCTTCGCGGCGCAGACGCAGACGCAGACCTAGCCTTCGTGGAAGCCCTCTGCGCGCGGCTCGACATCCCTCTCCACATCCACCGCGTCAGCGTCCCCGAGCGCGTCCAGCAAACCGGCGAGTCCACCGAGGAGGCTGCCCGCAACCTCCGCTACGCCTTCTTCGACACACTCCTCGCCAGCGGCGAAGCTACCGCCATCCTCACCGCCCACACCCTCGGCGATCAGGCCGAAACAGTGCTGCTCAAGCTTCTCCGCGGTGCCTGGACCGACGGCCTCGGTGCCATTTACCCCATCGTTCGCAGGAAAACTGGAAGCATTCTTCGCCCCTTCCTCAACGTCCGTCGCGCCGAGATTGAAGCGTTTCTCATACAGGAAGAACAACCCTGGCGTGAGGATGCGACCAATGCAGAGGCTATCTACACGCGCAACCGCATCCGCCATCAGCTCATGCCACTGTTGCGCGAATTCAACCCCGGCATCGAACGCGCGCTCGTCAACCTTTCCGAGCTCGCTCGAGACGACGAGGCCCACTGGCAACGCACCATCGGCCAGCTTCTCCCGCAGATGCTGCTCCCCGGCAAACCCGTCCGTGGCGGCGGTCGCTCGGTCAGCACCATTCCCGGAGAGACCGAAGTTGCCA
>JBDTDX010000190.1:0-2658 GCA_039922815.1 Granulicella sp. | reverse complement strand
TGTATTGTCTTGACTGTGCGCCCGGAACTCAATGGAACTCGTATCGATTTGCTGCACATGGCACTTTGGACGCAGGACAGTTACGTCCGCGTCATTTCCCAATGGGAGGGAGCGCTTTCGCGATTAGCATCTCTGTTCGGAGCATTGTCCCAAGACCGCCGATAGCGGCAATCCGCTGGCTGAGGGTTATCGGCGTCCCTCTGTGTGCCTACCTAAGCCACTTTCGACGTGATACCAATGTTATGAAGCGGCACTTGACTGTCAGAAAAGGAGTGCGGTTCTCGCAATACGGTCTAACCAAATGATTAGCGTCTTCGTTGGCGGAGACCGAATGTTTCTTCCCTCACAAAACGAACCGCACCCTTACTCTCACTGCCTCCAAAACAAAATGTGAAGCGTCACCAATAGTCTGCGAAACTCCTCATGGTTAAAGCAGGTAATTTGGTGGTCTTCATTCATTTGCATAAAGGCGTTGCACTTCAATAGCCGTTGTCGGTGATCGTTTGGTGATTGGGATAACAGATCAGATTGCAGGGACGAATGCACAAAATCTCCACTCTCTCAATCTCCAGTCTATGCAGCGCACCTCTATCAGCGTCGCTATTAATACAAATTGCTGGATATCATCCCTACCTTGATACCGACGTCTGGATGGGATGACGAAGCGACTGAATTCTTTGGCGAAATAACTAATTGTGATTACTAACTACGGGCCGATCATATCCTAACCAGCTGCGCAGAGTTTTCCAGCTACAGATTTCAATATCTTAGGTGGATGGCACTTGAGCTAGGTTACGTCCTCGTTTGCTATAGTAAGAAGCGAAAGTTCCCGTGAGAGAGACTGCACGAGAGAGCTTCACAGACACTTTAAGAAACGGGAATTACTTGTTCTGCCGACCAGCTTGGAGTTGTCCGGAAAAGGTTGACACAGGGCTCCAAGCGACACAATTTCTCGGTAGGCACCTGTCCCCTAATCCGCTGTTCTGTTGTCTTCTACGTAATAGTTATAAAAGCAAGAAATCAATATGCAATCCAGGCCCCCCAAAAACAGACTTGAGAAGAACCGTTTCGTCCTTTTGAATCCGGCTTGAGCGAGCAAAGAGTCTACCTCTTCCTCCGATTCCACGGGACGAGCTCCCTCCAGAATTTTTCCCAACTTCCTAGACGCCTCGTCGGATGAGATCCCTGCCATCTTCCACCGTTGCTGCCAAGCGCTCAGAAACAACGGTTCGCTCTCGTAGCGCAAATAATTGCAGGCGAGGATCATGGGAGAATTTGGCCTGAGCCGCTCAGCGATGGCCTTCAAGAGATCCAACTTGTCTTCGCCAGCCTTAATGTGATGGAGGACTCCAATCAGTGTGGCCGCATCGAAACAGCGGTCATTTGGCAAGTCATGAACATAGCCATGAATGATTCTTACCTTTTCCGATAGATCTCGTTCAGCGAGTCGTGTTTTCGCACACTCAAGCATCGCGGCGGAGGGATCGACAGCAGTGAACCTCCACTCGGGTTCAAGTGTTGCGATTCGATAAACTTCTTCAGCAGTTCCCCCCGCGCCTACCACTAAAATATTCGCATTTGGGACTCTTCCCAGCTTTGCGGTGAGCATACATGCTGAGAGTTCATGACAAGCATCGTAGCCAGCAAGTGCTATTCGGCTTTGAACCTCATACTCCATAGCGTGTGAGTGATCAAATTTTTCCGACGATGAGTCTTTGAGACTCATTGAATTCTCCAAACAGATCTGTTCTCTTCCCTGCTTCTTCTGTTACTGAGCCATTAGCCGAGTCACGTCCACCATCATTCTGCCTCTATCTCAGGATGGTTTCGCAATATCGCTGTTTCTGTCATACCGACTGCACACAACCTGATCTCGGAACACTATTTAGGATGGACCACACTCTCTATGCTTGTTTTCTCGTACGAGATGCGCATGTAGACTTCATCTAAATATCTGGATTGTTCTCGGATAGAGCTGGGTTCGGTCGCATACCACTCAAACCCTCATCGCTAGTACAAACGGCGCCCTCGGATATTGTTGGCTGCTACAGTCAGTTGAACAGAGTCAAAGCGTATCTTGGCGTACTCGATCAGTGCGTCAACTATCACCGAGTTCCCGCGTTGGCGCGACGCGATCTCGATTTAGCTTTCGATTTGGACGGTCGTTCACCAGACGGTTTCAGCCCCGACCAGAATGACCCCAGAAGTGTGGATAGGACATCGCCTGGAGATTGAGATGGTAAGCACGATGCAAGGTAGAACGAGAGTGTTGAGTGGTATAGCGCATACATATGAATCGCGACTACCTGTGGCTTTAGATCGTCTCTCACTTCCCCATGCTCTTGCGCCGCAAGAATCCTAGCTTGAAGAAGCTGTATGATGCGCGAATTTTGCTCGTCCAATTGAGCCCTAACTTGCCCTTCGTGGAACAGGAACTCGCGAATGTAGATCCTCGATAATCTCAAGTCCTTTTGATAGAGAGAGATGAGTTGAGTAAAAAAACCCAGAACGGAGGCGAGGAGGCCTCCCTTTTTATTTAAACGCGTGGCGGCTCGCACCAGTTCTTCTTCAATTGCCTCACGAAACATTAAGAGAAGTAGCTCGCTTTTGTCGGTGACGTAAAGAAAGAGCGTCCCCACACCCACGTCGGCCGAATCT
>JBDTDX010000189.1:0-2227 GCA_039922815.1 Granulicella sp. | reverse complement strand
AATGAAGCTCAAAATTGCCACACTCGCCGGAGACGGCATCGGTCCTGAAGTCACCCGCGAAGCCACCAACATCCTCCGCGCTGTAGCTGAATTCGGCGGCCACGATTTCACCTTCGTTCCCCTGCTCATCGGCGGTATTGCCATCACGGAGACTGGTTCGCCGCTCCCCACCGCCACACTCGACGCGACGCTGGAGTGCGACGCTGCCCTGCTCGGCGCGGTCGGCGACAACAAGTTCAACGCACTCAGCCCGGACAAACGCCCCGAGGCTGGTCTGCTGCAGATCCGTCAGGCCCTCGGCGGATTCGCCAACCTGCGCCCTTCCATCGCCTACAAAGCCTTGAGCAGCAGCTCCCCGCTCCGTCCCGAGGTCACCGAAGGCGTCGATATTCTCTTCGTCCGCGAGCTTCTCGGCGGCCTCTACTTTGGCGAGCCGCGCTGGTGGAACAAGGACACTGAAGAGTCCATCAACACCATGCGCTACACCAAGGCTGAGGTTACCCGGGTGGCCCGCGTCGCCTTCGAGCTCGCCAGCAAGCGTCGCAAGAAGGTCACCAGCGTCGACAAGGCCAACGTCCTCGAAGTCTCCCAGCTCTGGCGCGCCACCGTCACCGAGGTAGCCGCCGACTATCCCGACGTCACGCTCGAACATCAGCTCGTCGACTCCATGGCCATGCACCTCATGAACGTCCCGCGCAACTTCGACGTCGTCCTCACCGAGAACCTCTTCGGCGACATCCTCTCCGACGAGGCCGGCGTCATCACCGGCTCGCTCGGCATGCTGCCCTCGGCAACCCTTGGCGGCACCGTAAACCTCTACGAGCCCGTACACGGCTCTGCGCCCGACATTGCCGGCACAGGAAAAGCCAACCCACTCGGCGCCATCCTCACTGCTGCCCTGGTCCTCCGCCACTCTGCCGGGCTCGAAGCCGACGCGAAGGCCGTGGAAGCCGCCGTGCTGAAGGTGCTTGACGCAGGCTACCGTACCTCCGATATCGCTCGCGGCAGTACACAGACAGTCTCCACGCGGGAGATGGGGAAACTGGTTCACCAGGCTCTGGCCCAGTCCATCGACCGTCGCCAGGCCATGCACGCCGTCTAGCTTGTCTTGATGTTCTTCCCTGCGGAATTGGGTTTGTCCTCTCGCAGGGATCTGCTGTTGTAAGTTGTGGACGTCATCCTGAGCAAAGCTGAGAACACCGATACTGCATCGGTTTCTCAGTCGCTCAAACCCTTCTACCCACGCAGCACCCGCGATTACCTTTGGGATGAGCGTGGAGCATTCACCGAGGACCTTCCCTCACCAATGCGCCGCACCCTCCAACTCGCCGCAGTCCTGCTTCTCACCGCATCGACCGCCCATGCCCAATTCCATCTGGGTGGATCGAAGGACAGGGACAAGTCCGCGAAGATCCGCAAAAGTGATGTCGAATGGCTCTGGCAGTATGGTCCCGACGCCACAAACAAACAGGGCCGCGAGAACGACCTCGTTCAGGACCAGCGCTTTCGCCCCATGCTCGCCCAGTACCTGACGGCCCCGCAGACGTTCTGGGGTAACGGTGTCAACGGCAGATACCGCTCGCTCGCGGATACAGCGCTCGATCATCTCTCCGTCCCCGACAAAGTTCTCGCCGATGACAACCGCTATCTCTCCATCAGCGGTTGCGTCGTCCACTTCTGTCCCGCTCGAGGCCTGCTCTGGGTCGATCTCAACTCGCCCCGCGAACCGCTCATGGTCTTCTCCGCCATTGACTGGATCAAGGACAGCAAAACCACGGCCCAGCCTGATGCCGAATACACCCTCTGGATCTTTCCCAACCAGCCATTGAGCGCCGAGGGCACCGCCCCAAACCGCATCCCCCCCGCCCTTACCCGTAGCATCGCCCGCTGGACTGCCGAGCCCATGGCCGGCACCGGCATCGTTCAGAACATCACCCATGCCATCCTCGTCGATCCCGACGGCACGCCGCACGAACTGCCCATCGCTACCGTCGGCGTCACACACCCTAAACCCTCAGCAGAAAAGAAGGATGCCCAATGAGCACAGTCTCTCAAACCGCACCGAAGACTCTCTTCGAAAAAGTCTGGCAGCAGCACCTTGTCGCCGAGCCGCAAGGGGAACCAACACTCCTCTATATCGACCTCCACCTCGTCCACGAGGTCACCAGTCCCCAGGCTTTTGAAGGCCTCCGCCTCGCCGGTCGCAAGCTGCGCCGCCCCGACCGCA
>JBDTDX010000188.1:0-2293 GCA_039922815.1 Granulicella sp. | reverse complement strand
GGCGTACTGGTCGCCGAGAATGGCTTGACGGTTGATCGGCCGGTTGAGGTAGCGGTTTGGCGCGCGGGAGAGCGGGTCGAGTCGAAGTTGATCGACAACGGCGATGGGTATGTTCGGATGATCGACGGTTTTGCGCAGGCTTATCGCGGAGAGAGTTCGTTTCGTGCGACGGGAGTGGGTGGCCTCGACAACATGCGAGCGCTCGATGCCGCTTATAAGAGCTGGCGGACGGGTTCGCGGGAGTTACTCTAGCTCACCTTTTGCTCTTTAAGGAATTGCGACGGCTAGATCAGCTGCGGTTTCGCGATGCGTAGAAGCAATGCTGCGTCGCGGGATAGAGCTGGGCGGAAGGTACTTTCTGTAGACGCTAATGTGAAAGCAGGACTGCTGAAACTCTTCCTCCACATCGATCTTTCCTTCCTGTACGAGGGGCAAAAGATAACCGCGCATCCAGGCGATTTCACTCAGAGACAAGCCGCGCTTGGCGAGGTCGACGGCCTGCCCTGTAAGGTGTGGCGATGCCGTTTCGCCCTTGGCCGGTGCGGCATTTCCGTTGACGCGAATTAATTTTTGCTGGAACTCGACCGTGCGGACCGCCGAATTTACTTGCAGTGCCGTGTGGAAGCGCGCGTAGTGGGCGCGGGCCATCGTGGTCAAAAACTGGGCGGTCCACGGACGGCTGTAGCGACGGTTTGCGGGCAGGCGCTCATCAACCTGCAGGCCGGCGTTTACGGGTAAGGGAACGAGCATTTTCAGACGGCGCATCCGGTCAAGGTCGTTATCATCCTGTATGCGTTCGAGGCCATCACGCTCGGCCACCTCATTCTGGTGGAGGAGGATCTCTCGCGAGCCTTTGAGCGGGGGCGGCATAACCAGGCGGCCACGCTTGTTGTAGAGCGACGGCAGAATTTCGGTTGTGTCGGCTAGCTCGTCAACAGGGGCAAGCTGCGGCCTTTCGGATCGGTGGAGAGCGTTGATGACTGGCACAGCGACAGATGATGGGCCTACGTCATCGAGATCCGGGGGATGGGAGGTGCCAATCTCCTGCGATTCCGGCGCAACTCGTGCCTTGATGACGAGCGGTGCGGGGATGGCGTGGCGGGGCTCGGCAGCGGCGAGTCTGTGGAGTTTAGCTACGGATTTGCGATGGCTGTGGCCGCGCACCACGGATACCTTTGCCACTGGGCGACTGTGGTGGCGGGGTACTTCCTTTACGCTTCGTCGTTTGTGAACAGGCTCTTTGGTACTAACTCTTTTGGAATGAGCAACAGGCCCGGCTTTCTTGTGGGAGCGTGTACGGGCGAGCAGGGCCGGGGGCAGCAGGCAGAGGAGTGCCAACGCCAGCAGTGCGGTGAAGGGAGCGTATCGATGGGTAGTCATCTAAAGGGCGCGGAGGCGCCAGAGCAATTACGAGGTTAGCGAAACGACTACAATCGAGAAAGTAGCAAGGAGGGTTCCGTTACTCATCGGTCAGTCACTTATCTGTTAATAGATGCGTGTAAGCTGCTGATTATGCTTGGCTTAGTGTGTGTCTTCACGGGCTGCGAGGATAATACTACGTCCTCCCATGAGGCTACGCTTACTCCGGATTCTGTACGGATGCACGACGACCCGGCTACGCTTGACTTTTATAAAACCCGCGTTCAGCCCGTGTTTCGGCAGGATTGCTACCGTTGCCATGCTGGCTACAAGCATGAGGGTGAGTTCAGCATGCAGACTCGGGCGAAGATGATGAAAGGGGGGAAGCATGGCCTGGCCGTGGTACCGGGCGATGCTACTAAATCCTTACTCATCAAGGGGGTACGGCGAGTGGGAGGAGATGTGAAGCCCATGCCGCCCCCGCCTCGCCAGCCGCTTCCTGAGGCGGACATTGCCGTCATCGAGCGGTGGGTGAAGGCGGGGGCGATCATGCCTGAGAGCGCTACCGGGAAGTAGATCGCTCATTCTGAACGACTTATTGTGTTGCTGCTGCGGTTGTTGCTGCGGTTGTTGCTGCGTTCTTGGCCGCGGTCATGCGGACGGACTTGTCGACGATAGCGTAGAGGAGTTGGTCGTGGTCTTTGCGGGCCTGTTTGCGGATGTATTCGCCCGCTTTTTTGCCGGCTTCGGGGTTGTCGGGGAGGGTGAGGTTGCGGTTTCTTGCCGAGATTTCCGTGAGCTCACTGATGATTTCAAAGAAGTTAGCTTCGTTTTTGTCAGCGAGCAGCCATGCCTGATGGACGGTGGCGGTGACGATCTGGTCGGTGGTCCAGGGGTGGGGGTTGTCTTGTGCGTGGATGTCCTGGGTGGGGGG
>JBDTDX010000187.1:0-7793 GCA_039922815.1 Granulicella sp. | reverse complement strand
GCCGCAGCGGCAGTGTCGCAATCGAACGCAGTGCCAGCCATGCCTCCATCGGCCCAACGATCCCGCCCGTCAAGGTACGCCATCGATCGATCTTCGCCAGCAACTCCGCATCCTTCACCGACACATGGCCCAGCAGCAAATCACTGTGCCCGGTCATCGACTTCGCATCGGAGGCCAATGAAAAATCCGCACCCAGCGCCAGCGGTTTCTGCCCCAGCGGCGTCGCTGTCGTGTTGTCCGCTGCCACCAGCACCCCTGCTGCATGGGCCGCCTCGCACAGAGCCGCAATATCCGCAACCACCATCGTCGGATTGCTCGGCGTCTCAATCCACAACAGCTTCGCCCCCTCCAGCAGCCCGGCCTGCAAAGCGCCCGCCGTCGCCCCTACCCGTAGCCTTACACCCATTGCGGCAAAATAATCCTGCACCAGCATCCGCGCCGTAAAGTATCCATTCGGCGGCATCACAACCACGTCGCCTGGCCGCAGCACCGCGCCCATCACCGCCGTACACGCTGCCATTCCGGAGCTGAACAGCCGCGTCCCCGCCTCAAATCCCGGCCCCGACTCCATCTCTCCGATGGCATGTTCCAACTCTGTCCACGTCGGATTGTGCGACCGCCCATAGCTGTACGGCGCATCAGCCGGATCGCCCGGCGTGTGGAATGGCCCGGCAAACACTGGCCCCGCGTGCAGCGGTCCGCCGGCAACCGCCGCGGTTAGAGTAGATCGCAGAATCTTCGTCTCATCGCGCATACTTCTATCTTCGCAGGGCGCTCTCGCTCGCGTCGAAATTAGTTCCATGCCAGGATTAGTTTTCCAAGCCAGGATTAGTTTTTGAAGTGCTCCCAACCCCCACGCGGCAACGCCACCCGCGTCCCATCCGCCTGCACCCGCACCACTGCTTTCTGCTTGGTAATCCTGCCGATCGGCGTAATCGCCACCCCAGCAATCTGTCGCGATACGCGCTTCTCCGCCGAAGCCGTAAACAGCAGCTCATAATCGTCGCCACCGTGGAGCGCCATGGGCAGCGCCCGCTCCGTACCCAGCTTTGCCGCCAGTGGGTGCAGCGGAAGCGCCGCGTCCTCCACCTCAGCGCCCACGCCAGACGCCTCGCACAGATGCGCCAGGTCCGTCGACAGCCCATCGCTCAAATCCATGCACGCCGTTGCCAGACCCTTTGCCAGCAGCCGTTGCCCCACAGCGAGCCGAGGCTCAGGAAACATATGCGGATGATCGAGCCAGCGGCCCGTCCGCGCACGGCGAGTTTTCCCCGCCCGCATCTCCTCCAGCTCCGCCAAACCACCGCCAAGCGCCCCGGTCACGTACAGCAAATCGCCCACCTGAGCTCCGCTCCGCAGCAACGCGCGCCCCGCAGGAGCCGTACCGACGAGCACGATATCCGTCAAAATCAGCTCTCCCGGCGTCTGCGCCGTATCGCCCCCGGCCAACGGAACCTTGTAGCGATCCGCCAGCGTCCGTAGCCCCGCGAAGAATCGATCCGTCCAGCTTCGCGTGATTCCCCGGGGCAGCGCCAGCGAAAGAAACGCGGCCATCGGCGTAGCTCCCATGGCCGCCAGGTCGCTCAATCCCCGCGCCAGGCACCGGTGTCCCACCGATTCCGGAGAGTGCCAGTCCCGTCGAAAGTGGCGATCTTCGAGCGAAAAATCAGTCGTCACCAGCACTTCATTGTTCGCGTTCGGACGCAAAATCGCACAATCGTCACCGATCCCAAGCCGCACGCCCAGCCCGTGCCGCCCTGCAAACTCCTGCCGAATGTGCTCGATCAGGCTAAGCTCCCCCATCTTTCGAGCCGATTTTCTCTTCATCGAAGGAGCATACATCGCGCCGGGAGAACCCAAAGAGGCTCACCCCCCTCAAAATTGGCTTGCTCTCCGTCAGGTTGCGTGCATGCCAAGCTTTTGTTAAGATGAGCGGGTAAGCTCCCATAAGGTTTGCGCATTCCCAAATGACGATTGCAAACTCTCATTCGTCGTCGGAATAGCCGCTCACCTTCGTACCGCTGTCTTCTCGCGGTCAGACCTGGGCAAAGGTAGCCGTTTGAGTCTTCCGAAGCGCCATTACATTCTGTTTGTTACGCGCGACGCCGACGGCAGCCTGCAAAAGGTTCCAGTCCCTCTGTATTACGCGTACATCTTCGTTGCGGTAGCGGCTATTGGCCTCTTCAGCATCGTCGGTCTGGCTGGCTCGTATTCGCGGATGCTCATCAAAACTTCGCACTTCAACGATCTCCGCCGCGATCACGATTCCCTTCGCAAGGACTACGCCACCCTGCAGAAGCAGGAGCACGAAAAAGATGTGCAGGCGGCATCGCTCGGCTCCCTTGCCAGCGAGGTCTCCGCGCTCTACGGCCTGACCGCCAGCAAGCTCGCAATTCCGATGAGCCACCTCAGTGTGAACGTAGGGAAAGTCAGTGCCAGGCGTAAGGCGAAAGAAAATGCCGCAGCCCTCGAAGCACCCCTCTCCGCCGGCACAGCTGCCAGCTTCACCGATGACAGCTACTTCAAGTCACTCGACTCGTTCTACGCCCTGCGAAACTCCGCCGCCAATGGCATGGCCACCCGCAGCCTCGTCGGCAGACTCGGGCTGACCAACAGTATCAATCGCATTCCGGGCTTCGGCACCCTCGACGCCGGTATAGACGCACCCTCCATCTGGCCGGTCATTGGACCGATTACCAGCAGCTTCGGCCAGCGTGAAGACCCCATCCTCGGCAATGGCGAGGGTGAGTTTCATACCGGCATCGACATCGGCGCACCCAACGGCACGCCCATCATCGCTACCGCAGACGGTGTCGTTCGTTCCGCGCAGATGGCCAGCGGCTACGGTCGCGAGGTCATCATCGACCACGGTCATAACCTCGAAACTCTGTTCGGTCACATGTCGGGATTTGCTGTGATGGCTGGCCAGACCGTGATCCGTGGCCAGGTCATTGGCTACGTCGGCCACAGCGGCCGCACCACCGGCTCGCATCTGCACTACGAAGTACGCATCCGCAATGCGCCCGTCAATCCCCACAAGTATCTGCGTATGACCATGGCCCAGCTCGGCAGCGGAACTCACGACGCCCTGTAATACGCAGCATCCTGCACATCGAAAAGCCCCGCCAGCGAGCGGGGCTTTTCAAGGCGCGGCGTCCTCCGCTAGAGCAGTTTCCGCGAAGGGATAGAGTCGAACCGCCAAGGGCCAACGGGCCCGTTGCCAAACCAGCATGGGGCGCAGCCCCATGTTCCTTGTAAGGAAGGGAGCAAGGGCTGAAAGCCCGTCCTGGACACCATCGAGGGAACCGAGCTAGGGTTGCTTCTCCGGCCTCATCAACTCGCGCAACAACTCCAGTGGAAGGCTCGCGGTCAGAACGGTTCGGTCGCCGCTCTCGGTGATCTTCAACGAATCAATGGCTTGCAGCATCGCCGAGTTTGCCGGCCGATCCGGGTGAGCCTCGGTCTGAATCTTCTGAATGGAACGGAACAGGTTCAGCACCGTCGAGAGAGCCTTTGCCGACTGGGCCGCATCCGCATCGCTCGGCGAGATCTCTTCAATCCGCAGCTTGATCGACCCAAGGTAGCGCAGGCTCGCTACCAGCGTTGTGTCCTCCGCCAGCGGCAGTCGCAGACCAAAGGCCGTAATGTAGCCACTCTCTGAAAAAGGCAGCCCAATATGCCCGATGGCCCATGCGCTCGAGAGCACCGGCACATCTCCATAACGCGCCGAAAGCAGGGACGAGCCAGCAAACGGTGATGCCGCCGCGCGATGCCGATCCAGCATCGCATGAATCTGTTCCGTGGTCGGCATGTTGCTCGCGGCGATGGTGTCGTAGCCAAGCTGCGTCACGCGAAGTAGACGCTGCTGTGAGGGATGTTTGGCGTCGCCCGCATCGCCCACGGGGATCACAAAGATCTCCCGGCCGGCATAGCTCTCCTTCGCCATCGCGATGCTCGAAAGGTATCGCTCCAGCCGCGCCCCGTCGAAGCGCCCTTCAAACACCTCGGAGTACGCCACAGGCCCGTTTGGCCCGCTGGGATCTTCCATGCGGTGCAGGGCAAACGCAACCGCATCCAGGTCCCGCTCCGGCACAATCCCGGTCGCATCGATGAACTGCTGGAACTCAGGACTGCGCGCAATCGTCGTCTTGTCGAAGTGTGTCGCCGAACGGAGCGGCTTCAGATTCGCATAGACGATCGCATCACACTCAGGCAGCAGCCGGGCCACTTCAGGGGGTGCCTTCGCTCGCAGAAAAAGCGCCACCGCAAGCGCAGCCACCAGCGCCAACGCCAGCAGCAGGGAATAGCGAGTAGGCCTACGCATCGGGGCCTGCGCAGCCATATGCAGCAACCAGGAAAGCCGGAGGTTTGCTCATCTGCCATTCAGCATAGCCGATTCCATCGAAAGCCGGGTGAGGTTCCCATAACCCTCCTCGGCAGCGGGGACAGTCGGCTTGGCTACCAAGTACAAATGGACTCAAGGACGCCCTCACCGTCTCCCGGCCTCAAAACTTTTGGCGCTCAAGCCGCCAAACTGCTCCAGCAGACGCTCAATCTCCGTTGTCTCAGAATCGTCGCTACGAATAAACCAGCACTGGTAATCAAACTTCCCGGGCCGTGGCTGTCCATTCCACCGTAGTGGATGGGATCGATAATAGGCGTTGTACTCTGGCAGCAGCCACTGCACATATTGCTTCTGGTCAATACCGGCAATCACATTTTGTGCCATATTGTCCCAGCTTCGCTCCGTCTGCGGAATCCGGCTCCCCGCAGCAACTGCGCACGGCATCGGGCCTGACTCCTGGTGCAGAATTATGAGATCAGGATGCAGCGCGACGACATCAGCCGGCTGAATCAACCGCTTTGCAAACTGCGGCGTGTTCAAGCCCCAAGGATCGTACGCGGTCCACTGCGAATAAAACGGAATTGCTCCGCTCTCACTGACGATCATGGAACCGCGCTGTGGAAGCTTGCCCAACTCCCGGGAGACCGCCACAACCTGCGGCTCAGGATACTCGACCGAGTAGATGACCATCCAGTTTATCCAAAAATAGCTCAGACACAAGACCCAGATCCCAAGCGCTGGAAGAAGTACCGGTCGCGAACAAGCCCGTAAATGCTCGTAATTACCCGCCAGCAGCACCGCCGCGACTACAAGCGGATACAGGAAAAATCGATTCGCGAAGTTCTGGTCGAGTCGCATCGCGGCATAGAAGAGAGACGACGGAACGATCAAAGCGCCGAGCAACAGCAGATTGCGTTGATCCAGAAGCCTCTTCCTTAGTCCGATCGCCAGCATCGCAATTGCAGCGAGCAAAGGCGGCGCAAGACTCGTAACGCTCTTAAGCACCAGAACGCCCCAAAGTCTCTGTGTATCGGACTTGACGTAGAACGGCAACGGAAGAAAGTGTCCGAAGTATGTCCAGCGCCAGAGGAAATAGATCAGGCCTGGCAAAACAAAGAAGGCTGCAAGCTTCCAGATCCGCTTTCGCGGTCCATCGCCGCGGAATAAAAGAATAGCGAGAAGCGGCAGAGCAAAGACAACGCCGTCCGGCCGCGTAAGGCAGAGCAGCAGGCCAGCGGCGCATGTCCATCCATATCGATCACGAAACGCAAGCGCAGCCATCCATCCAAGTAAAAGACCAAAGGCAAATACGGAAAATCCAGCCTCCGCGGCAAAGACCTGAGGAGCAAGGAGGAACAAGCAGACCAAAGCACCCAGATTCCAGAAAGTAAGGCGCTGCTTTGCAAGGCGCAAGAGCACGATTGCGAAGAGAACGACGCACAGCGCGCTGGTAGCAATCGCCAGAGGATAAAGAGGCAACCCGATCTTATGACCTGCGGCCAGATAAATCATCCAGAGAAAGTCCGTAGCTCCTTCCGCTCGCGGCCCATTTGGGATGAAGCTGATCACTCCATGTCGAGCAAAGTTTGCGCTGTACTGGAAGAGAATAATGGCATCCTCAAATGCCTGACAGTAAACAGGAAGCACCAGGAATGCCAGCAGTAAGAGAGCTCCCGTGATCGCCAGGCACCGTGCAAAAAGGGACGGTTGATAGCTTGGCCGCGGGTTCTGAGGGGCCGTGGCTGGTTGTACACCATAACTGTTTACAACGGCCATAGGTCTTCCTTTTCAACTTGTATGTAAAGTTGCAGTTCAAATAAGAAATGCTATTAGATTGATCTCGCAATAGCAGGGTAATTCAAACATTAGTTTGCGCGGCCTCCTATTCCATTTTGAATTTGCTGGATGCTGAGGGCAATGGAGGTCGTGAACCCGCAGTTCCACAATGATCCGTCGCCGGACGGAGATGCGTTGTTCGCGCGTCGTGCTGAAAATCGCATCCTCAAACGCGTTGCGACACGGCCCGGGCTATGCTAAAGTTTGATCTTGCGGCGCATTCTGCGCGGACACGGTGGCACGTTTACGGGCCGGGTCCCTCAGAGTGCAAAGGCTGTTGTGGGCTGGCGTAGCTCAGCTGGTAGAGCTCCTGATTTGTAATCAGGCGGTCGGGGGTTCAAGTCCCTTCGCCAGCTCCAGTTCCACCGCAGAAAAGACGTGGTTTTACGGATTTGGTTGTTCTGCTGCCGTTCTGGCACGCAGGTCTGCTGCCACTCCACAAGGGAACGATACCCGCACGATTCGCGGTCTGAATCGCTGACGGAGCCTGAAGGATGAAGCAGAAGTCTGCGCAAGAGACGGTTTCAGAGATGTGCACAGGTGGCCGAGTGGTTAATGGCAGCAGACTGTAAATCTGCCACTCTTCGAGTTACGGAGGTTCGAATCCTCCCCTGTGCACCATTTCATTACGCAGTTGCAGTACCTGGGGAACGTCGTGGATTTCAGCCCTGCCGGCACCGGACGCATGATCGTTGCGCTGGCCGTGTTGGGTGGCCTGGCCATATCAGCTTGGTTCACGATCGAGCCAGGGAAGTTCCGTTCGGTCTGTTTGATTCTGTTAGTGTTTTTTGCCGGCCGCGTTCTTCTTGGCCACACGCATTCGCGCAAAACACCGTAGGCGTGCGCGGGAAGTTTTTGATAGGCTTGTAAGGTTGGTTGTAACGTGCTGGCGTAGCTCAGTGGTAGAGCACTCCCTTGGTAAGGGAGAGGTCGAGAGTTCAAGCCTCTCCGTCAGCTCCATATTTTTTGTACGGTTTTTGCTCTGATTTTTCGGTTGCCGCAACGCAATGCGGGAGTAACTCAGTGGTAGAGTCACAGCCTTCCAAGCTGTTGGTCGCGGGTTCGATTCCCGTCTCCCGCTCCACCATCATGAATGCAGTTTCAAAGCAGTCGGCGGGGAGATTGGTGTTGAGCACGATGTATGAGCAGGCAGTTCTTTCGGTAGAAGATCCCCAGAGGTTTGGTGCGATCCATAAGGCCATCGAGGCGTCTTTCTCTTCCAGTGCCATCGCAGGTTTTTTGAAGTCGGTGGAGCGTGCTCATCTTCGTATTCGCGATTTTGAGACCGTACTCCGCAAGAAGATGTTGGGCGAAGCTGCCGTCGTGGAGTATGCCCAGCTGGGGAACTCCGATCAGGGCCAGATTCGCGAGTTCTATCTCGCCAGTCTGGAGAAGGTCGATCCGGAGCTGCGGCAAAAGTTTTTCCGTTTGTATGCCTACTACTGAGAATCACGCGCGTTGCTGATTCCTGGGTCACGCTCTTACGTTAGATTTTTTTCGTTGTATGTCGGTAACGCCGGTCCTGTGCCGGCCAACACTTGAGGAGACGAGCAACATGGGCAAGGAAAAGTTTGACCGGTCAAAGCCGCACGTAAACATTGGGACGATTGGT
>JBDTDX010000186.1:0-7118 GCA_039922815.1 Granulicella sp. | reverse complement strand
CTCCGGGTCCGAGCCGCCGGGAATGATCTTCACGATCTTGTTCTGCTTCACGTCAAAGACTCCGATGCCGTCCGCACTGTGGTCGGCGGGGGGCAGAGTGCTCTCATCGACGTTGGGGCCACCAATCAGCGAACCGCTCAGTGCGATGTAAATTGTTTTGCCATCGGGGCTGGCATGAATGCCGCGCGGACGCTTCCCGAGGGGAATTGTGGAGATCACATTCAGCGTGCCGGAATCGATCACGGTCAGGTCGCCGGAGACCTCATTGGTGACGTAGATCCGAGGTGCGTTCGATTCCGGAATCGCCGCCGCCGCAGGGGGAGCCGCTTGTTTGGCAGACGAGCAGCCAAGTGAGAGGACTGAGAGACCAGCAGCGAGCAACACGAAATTGATCTTGGCCATGGATTCCATCCTTTAAACGTGGAGTGAGTTGTTGCGTTGCCGCCAGGATCAGAGTTGCTTGTTCTTCCTGTGTATCGAAGCTCTTGCTCTCTCGTATGACGCTCTTTATAGAACGGAGGTCAGTCATAGCGCCCTTCGTCCCTACAGCCTCTATTTCCAAAGAGACGAATTTTGTTCAGCCTTTTTACTTCATTGATGACCGATAAGGATTCGGCAGATTATTTCCCTTTAAAAGTAAAGTTAGCCGCTACATTATTATTGGCACCCACTGTGATCTGCTCCTCCTGTGTACCAAGCTTTTCCTGCCAGACCGCGATAGTGTACGTTCCGGGCGGCAGGTTCTTGATTTCAAACGACCCATCATCCTTCGAAACAGTGAAGTAGGGATGATCAAGAACGCCAATAAACGCATGCATCCAGCTATGAATATTGCATTTGACGGGGATCATGATCTCAGGCTTCGTAAACTTGCGGCTCAGGGGAGGGTCGCCTGGCCCCTGGCTGTGGTTCCATTCCCGGTTGATCGTCGCCATCGGATGAATATTGTGTGTGACGGGGTCTGAGTTGACCACCTTCAACTCCTGGCCAACTTGAATACCCATCACGCGCGGCCGGAACCAACAGCCGCTCTGATCGATCGTCACTGGCGTCGATGGAATCTCGAACGTCTTCCCCTCAAGCCCTTTTTCAATGTAGACAAAAGCATTGCCAAGGGTGCCCTTCGGGCTCACCACCAGCGATTCGTCGTAGGCCTTTCCCTTATAGGCGGAGACGCATGCTGGATCCTCGCTCATATCGATGAGCTTGCGAGCCGGCTTTTTTCCTGTGTAGCGAATTGACCCGCTCACTGACCCTGCGGTTGCAGCGTCCACATGAAAGTAGGAAGGGGCTGGCTGGCTTGCCGGAGTCACCGGTTGATCGGTTTTTACTTTTCCCGAGCATCCGATCGCAAGAACCACAAAGGATGCTAAACAGCACAATGGAATGGAACGCGTCACGCTCATATTAGTTATCCACCTTACTACTTTTCAGGGGGGCCGACATTCGGTGGCATTGTCCCAGTCAACGACTTGAGAAACTCCACCAGATCGGAGCGATCCTGGCTGGACAGTTTAATAGCCCGTATCTCCTTGTCGAGGTACGGATTCGAATTGCCGCCTCCCGCATAGAAGTCGACGACCTCTTGGAGCGTCTTCAAGCTCCCGTTGTGCATGTAGGGGCTGGTGTTGGCTATATTCCGGAGAGTCGGGGTTTTGAAGGCTCCCTTGTCGGTCGCAATCTTGGTCATGTGGAACCGGCCTACATCGGTGAACTCCCCGTCGTCGCCTACGCCCTCGCCAATGTTATGAAATTTGCCGTCGGTAAAGAGTGCGTATTTATCGTTGACGGAATGACAGGCCGCGCAATTTCCTCTCTTTGGATCCATGAAGATGGCCAACCCGCGGATCTGTGCCGGGTTCAGTGCGGTTTTATCACCACCATATTCATACCGGTCAAACGCAGAGTTGCCACTGAGGATCGTCCGTTCAAAGCTGGCAAGCGCGTTCTCTACTCTGCCAAGGGTCACCCCTCCCGGCCCGAACGCCTTCAGGAACAGCGGCTTGTAGGAGGGATTGTCGTTCAGTTTGGCGACGGAGGCATCGTGCGGTTGATCCATCTCGATAGGGTTGGCAATTGGCCCAGAAGCCTGTTCTTCGAGACTGGTGGCGCGGCCATCCCAGAATTGGAACGGCATGTAAGCAGCGTTCGCGATCGTTGGAGCATTGCGGACGCCAATCTGACCCGACACACCGTGGGAGAACTGCAAGCCATCCGTGAATTCCATGCGTGGGTTATGGCACGAGGCGCAGGAGAGCTCATTTCCCTTCGATAGATGGGTGTCATAAAACAGCTTGCGTCCCAGAGCAATGGTCTCGGCTGTGGGTGGATTGTCCGCCGGTATGGGAACCGGAGGAAGCCCAAGTGGCGCTTTAATCTCTACCGTTGCGCCGATGGGCTTATCCCCGACGGGCTTTCGACATCCGCTGGCAATCGTCAACAGGCAGGTAAGCGAGGTTCCAGTGGCCGCCACTTTCAGAATCCTTGCTGATTTGAGAAGGCGACAATAAAGAAGCGAAGTGAAACTCTGAAGATCTAGTCGGCCCATTTTCAGAGTATCCATCCTGCCAACTTCCTCGCTTGCGACAGCTTGTTTCAAAGCCGACCCCTAAGATAAGACGCAAATCCGGCGCCCCTGTTATCAATATGATGCTTCCCCGTGAAAGAGGTCAATGAATCACCCCCAAAACAAAGGCCCATCGCAAGATGAGCCTTTGTTTTGGTTTCAGCTGAGATTTAGATATCGAGATTTTTCACATCAAGGGCGTTCTCTTCGATAAATTTGCGGCGGCTTTCTACATCCTCACCCATCAGCGTGGTGAAGATCTCCTCGCAGGCAGCAATGTCTTCGAGTTTGACCTGCATCAAGGTGCGGCGTTCCGGATCCATCGTCGTCTCCCAGAGCTGGGGTGCCGTCATCTCGCCAAGACCTTTGTAGCGTTGGACCTGATATTCCTTACGGCCCTGCTCGATGACGTAATCGAAAACCTCTCGTGGAGTCTTCTTCTCGACGGGGTCCTGGTTGATCTTGCTGGACCGTTTGGTAGACTTGGCTTCGGCTACTGTGCCAGGAGCCTGTGCATCCTGCACGACACCCTCTTCGGACGCAATCTCCTCCGCGTCATCGAGAGCCTCCTGAGTCACCGCAGCCGCGGTCTTCGGAGCGTACGAGATGGTAAACGGTCCTTGAAGTTTGTCCTGGATCTGGGCATGCTTCCCAAGAAGCTGACGGCTCTCTGCGGCATTTGCAAGCGCCCAATCAAGTTTGCGAATGGCCCCCTGAGCGTCGGTGAAGCTGATCGACCACGTCTGATGTTCCTCGTCCAACTCAGGTTCGCCCACGGAGCGGAACTGGTATTCCTTGACGAGGCTTTTGAGCTTGCTCTGCATGACGGCCAGTTTTTCGGGGGTCTGGAAATCAGCTCGCTGTGCAGGGTCTTTGCCTTCGTGCGCAAAGATCTGGGTAAAGTTGAGCGTCACCTCATCATTACGCAGGCGTTTACCGACCTTTTCGAAGTATCCGAGATAGTCATTGAGCTGGCCCATGAAAGTGGTCAACTCGGCACCATGAAGCTGCGACTTGCTCGGCCCATAAGTGAGAATCATGCCGTCGGAAGCACGTTTGACCATCACGTCCACATACTGGCGTTCGTCTTTGATGTACTGCTCAAACTTGCCCTTCTTGATGCGGAAGAGCGGTGGCTGCGCGATGTAAACGTGTCCACGTTTGATCAGTTCCGTCATATGGCGGAAGAAAAAGGTCAGCAGCAGCGTGCGGATGTGCGATCCGTCGACGTCGGCGTCGGTCATCAAGATTAACTTGCCGTAGCGCAGTTTGGTGGCGTCAAAGTCGTCCTTGCCGATGCCGCAACCCAGTGCCGTAATCATGGCGCGAATTTCTTCATGCCCGAGCATCTTGTCGTAGCGTGCTTTTTCGACGTTGAGGATCTTACCCTTGAGCGGCAGAATCGCCTGGAACCGTCGGTCGCGGCCCTGCTTGGCCGTTCCGCCTGCGGATTCACCCTCAACCAGGTAAAGCTCGCAACGATCGGGCTGGCGCTCGGAGCAATCCGCGAGCTTGCCCGGCAGACCGCCGCCGTCCAGCGCGCCTTTGCGTCGAGTGAGGTCGCGGGCCTTGCGGGCTGCCTCGCGTGCTCGAGAGGCGTCAATTGCCTTGTTGATGATCTTCTTGGCGACCTGCGGGTTTTGTTCGAGGAAGCCGCCAAGGCGCTCATTCACAAACGCCTGTACGGTCCCGGCGATGTCGGAGTTGAGCTTACCCTTCGTCTGGCCCTCGAACTGAGGCTGCGAGAGTTTGACGCTGATGACCACCACGAGGCCCTCGCGAACATCGTCGCCCGAGAGATTTTCTTTCACATCTTTGAAGAGGCCGAGAGACTGCCCAGCAGCGTTGATGGTGCGGGTCAGCGCGGTCTTGAAGCCGGAAAGGTGTGTGCCGCCGTCGACGGTGTTGATGTTGTTCGCAAAAGTAAAAACGGTCTCAGAGTAGGCGTCGTTATACTGAAGCGCAATCTCCATGGCGACGTTGTCGCGCTCGGCCTCCATGTAAATCGGCTTGTCGTGTAGAACGGATTTGCCCTTGTTGAGATGCTTGATGAACTCGGCGATGCCACCGACATACTTGAACTCCTGGTGCTTGCTCTCGCCGGTCTTTGGGTCGGTAGTGCGCTCATCGGTCAGATGAATTTCGAGGCCCTTGTTCAGGAAGGCAAGTTCGCGCAGACGCTGCGCGAGCGTGTCGTAGCTGTACTCATGCACCGTAAAAATGGATTTGTCGGGGAGAAAGTGAACCTTCGTGCCCTTACGCTTGGAGGGGCCCATCTTCCGAAGCGTGCTGATGGGCGCGCCCTTCGAGTAGTCCTGCTCCCAGGCGAAATCATCGCGCCAGATCTCGACGTCGAACTCCTCCGAAAGCGCATTGACGCAACTGACGCCGACGCCATGCAGTCCGCCTGAAACCTTGTAGTTCGAGGCGTCGAACTTGCCACCCGCATGCAGCATGGTCAGAACGACCTGGACAGCCGGCATCTTCTCGCCGTTGATGACCTTATCGTCGACCGGAATACCTCGGCCGTTATCCACGACGGTGATGGAATTGTCGACATGGATGGTCACGTCGATGCGGTTTGCATGGCCCCCAAGGGCTTCATCGACCGAATTGTCGACGACCTCGTAGACAAGGTGGTGCAAACCCTGGTCGCCTGTCGAGCCGATGTACATTGCAGGGCGCAGACGCACCGCTGCGAGTCCTTCAAGTACCGTAATGTTCTCGGCCGAGTAGCCGCCACCCTCCACTTTTGTGGGGTCAGCAGCGTCAGGTTGAAGATCCAGAAGGGCGATATCAGTAGGGACTGCAGTCGATGCCATCAAAACTCCGTGCGGCGCAGCCTGAGATTGTGTTGCCTTCAGACAGTACCCATAAGCTCGAATCGAACAAACTCGTTTAGATTCATCAGTTTACAGGTACTCGCGTCGGTGATTTTCTATCTAAATTATAGCATGTTTGGCCACAATATTGGGTGGAAACAAGGGGTTCAAACCGCGAGCCTGTCGCTGTTGACAATACATCTTCCGCCATCAGGCGAAGATGCTGATGGATTTGCCAGTCAGCGTCTGGTAATCTCGTAAGGTTGTTGAAACATAGTTTTTCTCTGTCAGGAACACCATGCCCAAGTTGAAGACGCACAGCGGCGCTGCAAAGCGCTTTCATAAGACTGGTACCGGCAAATTCAAGCGCGGCCAGTCCAAGATGCGCCATATCCTGACCTCGAAGGCGACCAAGACCAAGCGCAAGCTCGGTGGGTCTGCCATGGTTTCGGATGCGGATCACCACAAAGTCGCCCGGATGCTTCCTTACGCCTGAGTTTTCAGGTTAGGAAACGCCATAGTTTTTTGAGTCGAGCCGCTTTCAAAGCAACGGGCCAGCAATGCGTTAAGGCCCCTGGGTTGTAAACAACCCACCGAGACTTGAAGTTGCATAGCGAGTGAAGAGGCCACCTTACCTCCAGCCGCTGACACGATGTACGCAAAAGGAGATGTGCGATGCCCCGTGTAAAACGGAGTACGAAACGCAACGACCGGCGCAAGAAGATCCTCAAGCGCGCGAGTGGTTATTTTCTCACCAAGTCCAAGCTCTACCAGGCAGCACAAGAGGCCGTTGAACGCGGCCTGATGTTCGCCTACACCGGCCGTAAACAGAAGAAGCGTCAGTTCCGCTCGCTCTGGATCGTCCGCATTGGCGCAGCTTCGCGCCAGCATGGCATGAGCTACTCCACCTTCATCAATGGCTTGAAGCGCGCAGGCAACGGTCTGGATCGCAAGATCCTCGCCGACATCGCCGCGAACGATGCCGCAGGGTTTGCGGCGCTCGTAGCGCAGGCCAAAGCAGCGCCTCCGACCGTGTCGAAGACTGCTGTCTAAGCTGCTGCTGATCAATGTAATTCCTTAAAGGCATGGCCATCGGCCATGCCTTTACCATTTTCAATGCGTCCCGATTTGGATGACGTATTCTTACCAATATGTCTGAATCCCATAATGCCCAGGAGTCAACGCCGGTTGCATCGGTCGAGTTCGAGTCCTGGGGGCGCTATCCGACCTATCCAGCCAGAATCATCCCTCTGAATTGGCAGACAGACTTTCCGGCTGTCATTGAGGGTGTCCATGATGGCGTACTGCCGGTCGGCATGGGCCGAAGTTACGGTGATGTCTGCCTGCTGAAAGGCGGAAACCTGCTGTTGACGACCGGGATGAACCGCCTCCTCCACTTCGACTCGGAGACAGGCATCCTGACGGCTGAGGCTGGCGCCACGCTGGCCCAGATCCTCGACTTCGCTGTGCCACGCGGCTTCTTCCTCCCCGTCTCCCCCGGCACCAAGTACGTCACACTCGGCGGTGCCATTGCCAACGATATTCATGGCAAAAATCACCACGTTGCCGGCACCTTCGGCTGCCACATCACGGAGTTCGAACTGGTACGGTCGGATGGCTCGCGCAGAATCTGCTCCCCGACCGAAAACCTCGATCTCTACGCCGCGACCATTGGCGGTCTTGGCCTGACTGGCGTCATCACCTGGGCCAAGCTGCGGATGAAGCCCATC
>JBDTDX010000185.1:0-3217 GCA_039922815.1 Granulicella sp. | reverse complement strand
CGGGCCCTGATGGACGGCTTGAGGCTCTTCTGAACACCGGTCACGACGACGCGCCCTACGCCGTTCTCCTCTGTCATCCCTATCCGCCCGCAGGCGGAAGCATGCACAACAAGGTCGTTTACAACGCTATGAAGGTCTTTTCGTCCTTCGGCCTTCCCGTGTTGCGCTTCAATTTCCGCGGTGTAGGCCTTAGCGAGGGGACGTTTGACGACGGTCACGGAGAGCAGAATGACGTGCGTGCCGCGCTAAGCTGGCTCGAACATAATCTCAAGTTGCCTATTCTCTTTGCGGGCTTTTCGTTCGGATCGGCAGTCGGCCTGCGCGCCTGCTGCGGAGACGTCCGTGTCAAAGGTCTCGTCGCGCTCGGGCTTCCCGTTCATGTAATGGGCCGTAACTACAGCTACGGGTTTATGCCCAGGTGCATTGAGCCGAAACTCTTTCTCAGCGGAGATCACGATCCGTTTGCTCCCCGGGAAAAGCTGCAATCGGTGCTTCAGCATGCACCCGAACCGAAGCACTGTGTTTGGATTGAGGGTGCCGATCATTTCTTCCAGGGGATTCCTGAGTCGCCCGGACCCAAACTTGCAGTTATGCAGCAAGAACTACAAACGTGGCTTCAGAGCACGTTCCACTTAGGATCGTGAGCGCTTAAGTGCCAGCCCCAAGTCGTCGACGACCGTCGGATGATTGACGTCTTTGTCGTCCGGGCAACCGCAGACACCGAACTGTCACGCACCCGTAAAGACGGATCTCAAAACAAGTTAGGCGCAGTCAGTGGGAACGAACTAAAATCGATGCAGTTCCGTAGATCATTCCTATGCAACTATTTCTCAGAACAGCCTATGGTTTTACATAGTTTTTGGTTCTCGTGCTGAACAGGGGTGCCGTCCCGACTCACTCCGTACTTTGGCCCTTCGAATGCTGCAATTGTTGCGCCACACGATGAAAAATGCTTTCCAAACCCGCATTCTCGCCGTTGGTCTCGCTTTAGCGACCCTCGCGGTATGTGTGTTGGCGGCCTTCAACCTGGCCCAGGAAAATAGCTACAACACCCCTACAGACGGAATCTGGTGGGTCGAATCGCAGGGCGGTCTTCGTGCCGAGCGTGTACCGTTTGACTCCCCCGGCCGCCGCGCCGGCATTCGCTCCGGCGACCTGCTGCAGGCGGTGAACGACTACGCTACGCCAAGGTTGGCCTCCTTTGAGCGGGCTATCTTCCGGACCGGTATCTGGGCCCGCGCTAGCTACTCCCTCGTGCGCCCTGGCGCAGATGCGACCAATATTCACACAGCACCGAAGCTTGAAATTCCCGTCATCCTCGAGCCGGTTGACAAGAGCAACTATCAGGTCTCTCGGGTCATCGCGCTGGTGTATCTCTTCATCGGCCTTTATGTTCTCTTCCGCCGATGGACTGCACCCAAGTCGACCCATTTCTATGTCTTTTGTCTTGTCTCGTTCGTTCTGTACGCGTTTAAGTACACAACGAAGCTGGATACCTTCGATTGGACGATTTACTGGTCGAATATTGTGGCGACCGCGCTTCAACCGGCGCTCTTTCTTCACTTTGCGATCAGCTTTTCAGATAACTTCGTCAGCCGCAGAAAGAGTTTGACCCGCCGCCGGCTTCTGGCTCCGTTGATCTATCTTCCCGGCCTGATGCTGATCGCGCTGCAGGTTTCGGCCATTCGTCTTTGGTCTGCTACCGAGCTTCTCAAGCATCGTCTCGATCAGACTGCCTATGCTTATCTGGCCGTCTATTATCTTGCCGCAGCGGTGGTCTTCCTCTACCGATATCGATCTGCGGACTCGCCCCTCGAACGCCAGCAATTGAAGTGGCTCACTCGCGGTACCTGGCTGGCTGTCATCCCGTTCACAGCGTTGTACGTACTGCCTTACGTCTTCGACATGGCAGTACCAACGCTCGTCACTAAATTTGCGGGTCTCTCGCTGGTCTTTCTGCCACTTACCTTCAGTTGGGCGATCGTTCGCTATCGGCTGATGGACGTCGATCTGATCTTCAAGCGTGGCGTTACTTATACGCTTGCCACCGCCGCACTCGTCGCGGTGTACTTCGGGGCCGTCGCGGTCTCGGCAGAAATGGTCCATACGCGCCTGCCCAGCCTGAAGATTTACGGCCTGCTGGCTGCCGTTATCGTGACCGGTCTCGTCTTCGATCCGCTCAAGAAGATGATCCAGGGCCGCGTTGACCGTGTCTTTGATCAGAAGCGCTTTGACTACCGCGAGACACTGATCGATTTCGGCCGCAGTCTCAATGCGCAGACGGATCTTCGAACGCTGATGGATTCGATCGTCGAGCAGCTTCCGCAAACGCTGCTCGTCACACGCGTCGCAGTATTTCTGGCCACCGAGCCGTCCGATCAGAACATCACGCGCCCCTTTACTCTCGCCGCCTCGCACGGTCTTACGGACTTGCCCGCCGTGGAATTGCAGGCACTCGATGTTCGCTTCCTCGACTTCGATGAGCCCGGCTCAAACAGTCACATCTTTCTCGAAAACCCACAGCAGGTTCTTCGGCTGCCTGAAGATCAGCGAAGCGCAGCTGGACGGCTCGACCTGAACTTCTATCTTCCCTGTCGTGTTGCCAACCGTGAAGGCCTCGGCACCCGTACTGTCGCCGTGATTGGTTTAGGCCGCACGGACGATGGCGATTTCCTCTCCAGCGAGGACATGGAGTTGCTCGAGTCGCTCGCCGGGTACATCGGCATCGCCATCCAGAACGCGCAGCTCTATCGCCGGCTGGAATCAAAGATCAGCGAATATGAGCGCCTGAAAGAGTTCCACGAGAACATCGTCGAATCGATCAACATTGGCGTCTTCGCTGTCGATCTGGAAGACCGCATCGAGAGTTGGAACGCGCCCATGGAGGCGATGTACGCGAAGCCTCGCCACGAGGCACTCCATCAGCCGCTTTCGGCCGTCTTCCCCCCAGAGTTTATCGCGCGCTTTGCCAGCGTTCGCGACGATCATGGCACCCACACGCTCTATAAGTTTCGCCTCGCCTTGCCTAACGGCGAGTCGCGGATTGCCAATATTGCCATCGCGCCCCTGGTCACGCGCGAGATGGTGACGGTCGGCCGCATCGTTCTCGTCGATGACATCACCGACCGCATCCAGCTTGAGGCGCAGCTAACCCAGGCCGAAAAGCTCTCTTCGATCGGTCTGCTCGCGGCAGGCGTTGCGCACGAGGTCAACACAC
>JBDTDX010000184.1:0-6747 GCA_039922815.1 Granulicella sp. | reverse complement strand
CCCATTTCAAGAAGCCGTGTAGATCGGACCCCCGAGGCGGTATTTTTGCGATCAACGCATCGGAACTTCTTCCTTCGCGGAGAGGCTCGGGGCGCTTTCGTTGGCAGCGCCATCGAGGGCAGTCACGGAATAGTTGTAAATGTGGCCAGCCGCAATGGTCGCATCGTGAAAGCCGGGCGATGGAACTGGTGTTGCAGTGAGCCGTGCGCGAGTTCCGATTGCGGTTCCATCCGGTTCTAACTCCTGCCGATACACAACATAGCCAGCCAGGTCGGGCTCGGCGTTCGGCCGCCACGAAAGGTCGATTGCGAGCGACTTGCCGGTCTGCCCCGAAAGAATCGCTTCGAGCGCCGCAGGGGGTTGGGGTGGAAAGGTGTCGCGCATGGTGACTGGGACCGCAGCAAAGGGAAGGCTGCGAATTTCAAGCGTATGTCCCGCGAGCACAGCTTTTCGTACCCGTTGCGCTGTATAGCTGTATGTTTCCCCGCGATGGGCAGTTGCATCCAGAGAACCGCCTGCGTCGGTACCAACCGGCAGGTGTTCTGAGTTCGGCGCTGCCGCTTGAAAATGCATCTCGGCGGGCTCTTTCGCCGCAGGCTGCAGACGCCGCGCGGTCTGCCGGGGTGCGGCGGTGTTCGCAACAGCGTGAAGGCGAGTGAGTTCGATGGCGTCTGCGGCATCGCCTGGCGACCATTGCAGCTCGGCACCCTGTTCGGTGGCCTCCACGCGCAGGTTGGATATCGCCAGCGGCGCTTCCCCAGCGGCGGCGAAGGCGGGGGTGGAAGGGCCGGCGGAGCGCTGCCTGCTGTTCAGGATCGTGACTCGGTATTCGAGCAGGCCCTGCGGGTTTGCCGTTAACCTGGAGGTCAGCACGTCGGTGGCCTCGGAGGGACCCGACTTGACCAGAATGGTTTGTGTCGGCACGCAGGCAGATGGCGGCGTGGCACGGCAGATCTGTGCGGTCATCGCGCCGCTAACGTCGATATCATCGGTGGTTTTATCGGGGGTAGTCCAGTGGAGGCGGACCTCAGTCCCGACCCGCTGGGCGCTGAGATCGGACACGGTCTCAGGCAGATGCAGAGAGGGCGGCTTCGGGGGTCCGGGGTTGGCACAACCAGCGGCGAGCGGGAGTAAAAGAAGGAGAGTCGCCGCAAAAGTCATCGAAGTGCGTGGGCTGTCTACCGGCAAACTCATACGTCACAGGCTAGCATTCCAGCGTTTGCCCCGCCGTTTGCTCTACAAACTGTGCAACCAATCCATACATCGTCTGCCGTCGTACATCTTTTGACGCCATTCAAACATCTGTTTGCATGACGAATTATTTTATGCCGAAGCAAATAGAGATCACCCAACCTACCGACGCTACGCCACCGCCGCCCGGAGGCCCCATGCTCCAGGTGGACGGGCAGGCCGCCGAATCCTTCATCGCAGAGAAGCGGATTGGCGAGCGCATCAAGTTTCTTCGGCTGAAAAAATCGATGGGTCTGGTGGAACTCGGACGCCATACCGGACTTTCCGCCAGCTTTCTCTCGCAGCTTGAGACGGGTCGTGTGGTGCCAACACTGCGAAACCTGGCCCGCATTGCCATGGTTTTTTCGAAGGATTTGAGCTATTTCTTCGATCCCGAGCCTCAAACACTCTTCCGCATTCACCGGATGAAGGACCGTGTGCGGCTACCGCAGACCGGGGTGGAAGACCCCGCTTATTTCTTTGAAAGTCTTGGATATCTGGTGCCGGATCGGCAGCTTGACCCTTACTTTGCTGAGTTTTTACCCGGAAAGCAGGTCGGGTCGCGGGCTCACCAGCATGTGGGGAGCGAGTTCCTCTATGTCCTGAGCGGCGCGCTCGATATTCAGCATGGTGAGGGTAAATACCATCTGGAGGCAGGGGATGCGGTGTACTTCGACGCGAACACTATCCATAGCTATGCCTGTTCGGGTGAGGTGTCGGCGTCTGTGGTGATAGTGACGTTGCAGCAGCCGATGGCGGTCTTAAATGGGCAGAAAAATCAGGGGCCGAGACTCGCTCCGAGGGGTTCGAACACCGCATTACCTGCATTGCATGCCCGGGCCGGAGCGGCAACGGGATTGCGAAAGGCCTCATCAGCTACCCAATAGGGCTAAAACTGTAGTTACAAAATTGTAGTGCTGTAGCTACAAATTTGTAGTGCTGTAACTACATTTTTGTAACTACAGGACTTCAATTTGCCTCTTGATGAGTTTCGCCTTAGCATCGCCACAGTGGACAGCGCGAAGAATAAATCGAAAATTGATCTTTCGGGCAAGGCTTCGGCTGAGTCCGAACGCCTCGTTTCGGCGGGACGTGCTGATGAGGATGACGCCTTCGAACTGAAGCTGCGACCGCACCGGCTGTCGGAGTTTATCGGGCAAGAGAAGGCGAAGGAGCAGTTGGCCATTGCGCTTGAGGCGGCGAAGTCGCGCGGCGAGGCGCTGGATCATGTGCTGTTGTTTGGGCCTCCGGGGCTGGGCAAGACGACGCTGGCGACGATTATCGCGAATGAGCTTGAGGTGGGGTATCAGCAGACCTCCGGGCCTGCGTTGCAGATTCAGGGTGACCTGACGGCGATTTTGACGAACCTGCGGGAGCGGCAGGTTCTGTTTCTGGATGAGATCCATCGGTTGCAGCCGGTGCTTGAAGAGAAGCTGTACACGGCGCTCGAAGACTACAAGCTCGACATCATCATTGGGCAGGGACCGGCGGCGCGGACGCACGTGATGGACATCAAGCCATTCACGTTTGTTGCCGCAACGACGCGGCCTGGGCTGCTCTCGTCGCCGCTGCGGTCGCGGTTCGGCATTTTGTTGCGTCTGGAGTTCTATACCGACGACGAGTTGCGGTTCGTGGTCTCGCGCTCGGCAGAGGTGATCGGTGTGCCCATCGATCAGGATGGCGCTGCGGAGATTGCGATGCGTTCGCGGGGGACGCCGCGCATTGCGAATCGGCTGCTGCGGCGTGTGCGCGATTATGCGCAGGTGCGTGCGCAGGGTAGGATCGACCGATCTGTGGCGCAGGCAGCGCTGGCGATGCTTGAGGTGGATGCGCACGGCTTTGACGAGTTGGACCGGCGGCTGCTGCGAACGATTATTGAGAAGTACGACGGCGGGCCGGTGGGTTTAAATACGCTCGCGGCCGCTCTGGCCGAGGAGCAGGATGCGCTCGAAGAGGTGTATGAGCCATTTTTGATCCAGATCGGGTTTCTGGATCGGACGCCGCGCGGGCGGGTGGCTACGCGGCTGGCGTATGAGCATCTTGGGATCGAGATGCCACGGAAGCTGAGTTTGTTCTAACGAATCAATGAGTTTGCACCGTTACGCGTGCTGGAGATTTCTCCGCAGCTGCTTAGGGGTGAAATGTCGCACTATCAGACGAAACGAAAGCCCGTCACCGTGGGCGAGATGTTGATTACAGAATTTATGGAGCCTCTGGCAATCACGCAGACGGAGCTGGCGGAAAAGACGGGTCTGCCGCGAAAGCATGTCAACGAACTGTGCCGTGACCGCCGTGCCGTCACGGCGGATACAGCGTTGATTCTTGGGCGTGTCTTCGGCAACTCGGCTGATTTCTGGTTGAAGACACAGCGGCGGACAGAGCTATGGGAAGCCTTGAACACTCCCAAGCGGTTACTTCGCATTGAGCGCGCGCAGCCCTTGAAAAGTGCTGTGCGGAGGCGGGCTCTCTCTGCCTAGAGGGTGGGCTTGTGGGAAGGCTTGGGTTGGCAGGGTGGGGTGTGAGGTGTGAAATCCCACCCTTTGCGATGAGGCTGCAAAGGATGGGGCACCCCGGCATTCCCTCAGGGGCTGAAGCCCGGATTCATGGCAACACTAACGGCTGGGCTGAAGCCCAGCCCCTTCAAAACAAGCCTCGCCAGAGTTCCGTCCATGCGGCGCGTAGCTGTGAGCTATTTGGGGTGGTTGAGGGAGATGATGTGGCCGTCTTTCTTTGAGATTTTGACCTCGGCGGCTCCGCAGGGTTTGGCGGTGGGGCAGTTTGGGGTGCCGCTGACGTACCAGATGCCTCGGTCGAGTTGTGCGGTGTAGGGTCGTTCTGACTCTACGGTTGACTTTCCATACTTTGGGGTGAGGGCGGCCTTGGCGGCCTGGATGGCGGCTGCGGAGGTGAGGACAGGGTGCGGTGTTGGTGGGTGGCTCTGGGCGAGCGAGGTTAAGGGAAGCAGAAGCAACAAAAACATCTTTGGGGAGACGGTCATTCATTTCCTCCAAGGTTTGAATCTGGACGATCGTATCAGTCTGCGCAGTGGATGGTCATGCGCGGACGGGCCTGGATGGTGGTCAGAGAGTGACTCGATCGGAGGATAGTGGCACGGTTGGTTGTTCTCGTTGCGTGAGCGAGAAAGCCGCGAGCAGAGTCGGGTGCTGCTTATTGGCGTCGAGAAAGTCGTCGGTCTCGCAACGGCGTCGACGGCGACTGGGCCAGCGGCTGACGGGGCCGTGGCGTTCGACGGCTGCGATGGCGCGTTGGCGGTCGGTGATGAAGTATTTGCAAAGCTGCCGAAGCATGTGGCGCGAGTCGGCAGAGAGGGCGTTCTGCTGGACGGCGAGAAGGTCGTGCGTGCAGACCAGCCAATCGAGAATGCGGCGGCGATGGCCGCGAAAGGCCTCGGGTTTCTCGTCGTCTCCGATGGCCTCTGCGTTGGGAAAGTAGGTGCGGCCTATGTCGATGAGCGCGGAGAGCTCGGAGGTGAGCTTGGCTTTTTCGGCGTTGCCCGCATCTGCCTTGACTCCAATGAAGAGGCTGTTGGAGCGGGTGAGGGCACGGATTACCTCGTCCGACCAGGATTTGATATCGTCGCGGTGCTTGCCGCGAGCGACGGTAATTTCTCCGTGACGCTTGTAGAGAAACCCGGCGATGGTGACGAGGAAGCTGAAGGTGAAGATGGGTTTGAGGTTATCGACAATCCAATGAAGTTCGAGCATGGGGCGACCCCTCTGATTGAGATAACAGCGGGCCCAGCCGACCCTCTGTGCCTGCGAGGGCGTGGTCGGCTTCGGTGCGAGTGAGCGCAAGCTTTTGCATGACGATGGCGGTTTTGATGCTGCCTGCCTGCTTGAGGAGAGCGGCGGCGGCGGGTTGGTCGATGCCGGTGGCTTCCATAATGATGCGGTGGCCGCGATCGACGAGCTTCTCGTTGGAGGTCTGCATGTTGACCATGAGGTTGCCGTAGGTGGCTCCGGAGCGGATCATCACGCCGGTGGAGATCATGTTCAACACGAGCTTGGTGGCGGTGCCGGCCTTCATGCGGGTGCTGCCGGTAAGAATCTCCGGGCCTGTGGCGGGGGTGATGGCGATCTCGGCGGCCTCGGCCAATGGGGACGCAGGCACACACGACAGCCCGATGGTGAGGGCTCCGAGGCGGCGGGCGTGGGCGATGGCTCCGAGGACGTAGGGGGTGCGGCCGCTGGCGGCGATGCCGATGAGGGTGTCGCGGGGGGTGAAGCCGCGGGCGTCGAGGTCGGTAACGCCCTGGCTGAGGGAGTCCTCGGTCTGCTCGCTGGAGGTGCGGAGGGCGCTGTCGCCACCGGCGATGATGCCCTGGAAGAGGGTGGGCGGGACGGAGAAGGTGGGTGGGCACTCGGAGGCGTCGAGGACGCCGAGGCGGCCGCTGGTGCCAGCACCGATGTAGAAGAGGCGGCCAGCCTGGGCGAAGCGGGCGGCGATGGCGTCGACGGCCCGGGCGATAGGTGGGAGCTCGGCGGCGACGGCGGCGGCGACGGTCGCGTCCTCGTCGTTGATGAGGCGGAGCATATCGAGGGTGGGGAGCTCGTCGATGTGGGTGGAGGCGGGGTTGCGGGCTTCGGTGAGGAGTTGCGAGAGTGTGGACATCAGAGCTTCATGATGGGGTATGAGGCGGTCGGTGGGCAATAGGGGGCGTTGGACGAAGGGATGGTACCTCGGAAAAAGAATCGGTGGGGGGAGAAATCACCGCCCACCCTTTGCGATGAGGCTGCAAAGGATGGGGCACCCGACGAGTCCGCGGAGGTAATCCAGTAAAATAATGGAGAAGACATCAAAAGACGAGCGGACACGCAAAGGACGAGAGCAGATGAGCACTGGAACACAGACGGTTTTGGCTGCGCAGGTGGAGTCGGCAGCGCAGGCGGCAGGATTGAAGATAGCGGCAACAGCGGCGGGCGCGGACTTTTCCGGTAACCCGACGACGCAGTTCACGCTGGCACTGGCGGCGGACCCGGCGAAGGCGCAGGTGCTGGAGCTGAGCGATACGTTTGACTTCAGCCGGGCGGATCTTGCCGAGCAGGTGAAGATTTATCTGGCAGAGGCTGCGAAGCGGCTACGGAATCCGCGGCCCGATTGCTATTTGACACTGCATGGGCTGCCGCTGAGCTTTGGGCAGTTTGCGTGGCCGTTTCACCAGTCGAGCTCCGGCGCGGACACGTCGCTGGTGCATGGCGAGATTCATCTGCAGACGGGCGAGGAGAGCGTGCTGCACGCGAAGATCGCGGCTTCGATGACGGTGACCTTTCGCGATGTGGTTGCCGCTCCGGAGCAGCCGTTTGCCGAGGGCTTTATCTACAACGCAGTGCGCAAGACGATCGACCAGGGACAGCTGGAGCTGGTGAAGAGTGGCAATCGCCAGCCGGTTCCGGTGACGACGCGCTACTACAGCTCGAAGCAGAAGAAGTTCATCTTCAACGACACGACCGAGCAGCAGCGACGGACGTACCTGGCAGGGAAGGCCTATTGGCTTTC
>JBDTDX010000183.1:0-2582 GCA_039922815.1 Granulicella sp. | reverse complement strand
GCTCCGCAGAGGACGCTGAGGCAGATGAGGTAGAGCCAGAAGAGGAGGGCGATGCCGGCGCCGAGCGATCCGTAGACCTGGCTGTAGTTGGCGAAGCGGGTGACGTACCAGCCGAAGGCGAGGGTGGTGACGAACCAGAGGGCGGTGGCCATGATGGCTCCGGGAATGACGCTGGGCCAGGACTGCCGTTTGGGGGTTCCCATGTGATAGAGCAGAGCGATGAGGCCGACGGAGCCGGTGAGGGCGATGGTCCAGCGGAGGAGAAAAGCGAGGATGAAGACGACGATGCGGAGGGGTCCAAAGACGTGCAGCGCGAGCCAGGCGGTGAAGAGATGACCGAAGACGACAAAGATGCTGGTGATGACCAGCGGAATGAGTGAGAGCGGGACGAGGATGAGAGCGCGGATGCGGCGCTGCCAGAAGTTCCAGCAGTCTTCGGGGAGATTCTGGGTGCGGCGGAAGCCTTCCATAAAGGTGGTGATGACGCCGGAGGCTCCGCTGAGAGAGACGAAGCCGGCGATGAGCAGGGCGCGGGCGGAGTGGGCGCTGCCGGGGGTGGTGACGAAGTAGCTTTGCAGGATGGGGCTGACGTCGACGGGGAGGATGCGGTCGAAGAAGAGCGACATCTGCGAGCGGAGGGGGGCGCTATAGGGCAGCAGCGAGACGGCGGCAGCGGCGACGATGAGCGCGGGAAAGAGCGCGACCATGGCGGAGTAGGCGGTGGACTGGGCGATGTTGATGCAATCGTGGTCGATGGCGCGGGCGATGGCGCGGACGAGAATGCGGCCGAGGGTGTGCGGCATGAGGCGCTGCACTAGGAAGGAACCGCGGAGGCGCGCGAGGGCCGGGCTGGGCGGACCGGCGGGCATGGGGACGGGAGTGGGGCTGGATGCAGGGCTGTGCATGGAGACACCTCTCACGATCGGAAATTCGATGCGCGGCTTCGATCGCATCGCTCTCTCAAAGTACGCTAACACCTCTTGAAAAGCGCCGGGACTTGTTGGCGAATCCGGGCAATGCAGGTCCTTCGACTACGCTACGCTTCGCTCAGGATGACAGTTTTTCTATCGAGCCAGTTATTTGCAAAGCTATCGGTTGAGAGCGGCTAGGACTTCCACTTGTTGAGGAAGTCGGTGACGGATTGAGGGCTCATCTTGCGCATGGATTCAAACTCGCCGGTCTTCTGGGAGTAGAGGATTTTGCCGTGCGCGTCGAGGACGGCGAGGGCGGGCACGCCTTTTTTGAGGGGGATGCCGTACTTGTCGCCGAGGTCGAGGTTGTTGCTGATGTCGCTGTTGACGAAGACGTGGGCGAGGACGAAGTTGTCGGCTAGGAGTTTGTCGTTGGGGCTCTGGCGGAGGTAGATGTCGAGGACTTGGCAGTCGCCGCACCAGTCGCCTCCGAAGTCGATGAGGACGCGCTTGTGCTCGAGGGCGGCCTGCTTGAGGGCGGCGGCGATGTCGGTGCGGGGGTTGGCGGTCTCGGAGTAGATGTGGCGCGGGCCGATGGGGGCTGGCGCGGGCGCGGGGGTGGTCGCTACGGGCTCTGGAGGCGGGGCTTGCTTGCAGCCCTGAAGGGTGGCGAGGGCGAGCGCTGCGGCAACGACGAAGAGGATTGCGGTGCGCGGTGTGTTGAGGTTTGCCATGGCTGGATATTGGACGTTGCAGGGATGGGCGGGGATGCAGAGATGTTGTTACGAGTTTGGTAGGGGCATACGATCCCACCCTTCGCGGAGAAGCTGCGAAGGATGGGGCACCCGGCTTGAAGAGGAAAGGGCAAGAGAAAATACAGGTCCTTCGGCTTCGCTCAGGATGACAGTTTTCCTTCAAGGGAAAGAAGGAACAGGCAACAACAAATGCCGGTGGTTATTTGCCGGTGAAGTAGCCGTCGCGGGTTTGGATGGTGTACTTCTTTTTGTCGGGGCCGCTGGAGTAGAGGTCTACCTGGTGGTAGCCGTCGCCGGAGATGGAGTCGGTGGGGGTGTAGCCGAGGCGGTACTGGGCGCGAAGCTCTTTGCCGATCTCGGTGTAGATGTCGGCGATGGGTTGTTTTTTGCTGACCTCGAAGACGCGGCCACCGGTTTCTTTGGTCATGCGATTGAGGACGTTCTTGCTGTCGTTGCGGGGTGGGGGCGGGCGGGTTCCGTCGGGGTAGCTGTCGCCGGGGTATCCACCGCCTGGGTAGCCGCCACCGGGGTAGCCGCCGCCGGGGTAGCCTCCTCCTGGATAGCCACCGCCGGGATAACCGCCACCGGGATAGCCGCCTCCCGGGTAACCTCCGCCGGGGTAGCCTCCGCTGCGGCGGATGGGGGAGTTCTGCTGGCCTGTCCGGCCACCTTTGAAGTAGATGGCATAGATGATGGTGTCGGCGTGCTGGGCGGCTTCGATGGCGGAGGCGAGGGTTTCCTTGCTGCTGCGGTCGTCGCCGTCGGTGAGGATGATGAGGGCTTTGCGGCCCTTCTGCCGGGACATGAGCTCGTCCGAGGCGAGGAAGACGGAGTCGTAGAGGGTGGTGCCGCCGGTGCGGACGCGGGGGCCGACGCCGCTCTTGTCTTCGTCCTCATCCTTGCGGCTGGCGCGGGT
>JBDTDX010000182.1:0-5438 GCA_039922815.1 Granulicella sp. | reverse complement strand
CACCGCGGGCAGCAAGATTCTGGTAGGCATTGAACCCGTGAACACGGAGGCCATTAATAATCCCTGGGCTATGAAGCGCCTGCGGGAGGACGTTGGCGATCCGCGCATCGTATGCGGTCTCGATATTCAAAACATGGTCAACGCCGGCGTTGCCTTCCGTATGACGGAGTTGATGAACACGACCTTCGAGGTGCTTCATGGAATGATCGGGTACATTCACGCGAAGGATTTTGTGTGGAACGATATGCTTCCTGGCCTTAGCTGGGCGATGAATGGCACCGGCAATATGGACTACGAAGTCTTTCTCGCCCACATCAGCAAGATGCCGGATCCGGTCAGCGGGGTGCCGGATCCCATCGTGTATGTGGAGTTCCTGAGCTCCGCTGAGGAGTATCAAGAGGCGCAGCGCAATATCCGGGCGATCGCGAACAGAATCGGAGTCAAAATACATGGCACACAACAGCCGCAGCAAACGTAACTTGCACGCGCAGATGTGGTGTTCGCGACGAACCAAGAGCAGCACGAGACAGAGAAGTAACCGACGAGGATGAGAACAGCCTTATGAAAAAACAACTCCTGATGCTTGGCATGCTCTTGCTGCCGACTTTGGCCATGGCAGTTACTCCTGACTTCAATGGGTCCTGGGCCAAGGACAGTGCCAGCAGCGACCCTGTACCCAATCAGATGTACTGGATGACTAGGGTAGCGCCCGCCGGTCCCAGGGGCGGTGGGCAGCGCGGTGCCCCGGTGGTGGTCATGACCATCCATCAGGATGCCAAGAGCCTGCGCGAAGCACAGTCCCAAAGCATAGTGCGCAATTACATTCTGGACGGTAGTCCCCATACCAGGCCCACCGACACTGGTGTTCAGAAGGCCGAAGTTACCGCGCAACTGCAGGCGAATAACCTGGTGATTGAGACGACCGAGCCGTTTGGGGGAATGCCTGGGAATGTTACGTTGAAGGTCAAAGAAGTATGGGCCCTCGCGCCGGACGGCAAGACCCTGACCATCACCACAACGCGGGATATCCCGGCAAGGCATCAGGAGTACAAACAGGTCTACACCCGCACGCAGGACCAACCTGGAGCTATGTGCTCCGCTGGATGCGTGACGCCAAATTGAGCCTGCTGGTGTTCGAACGATCTATAACTGGAAGTTGATACTCGCCTACGGAAGCGAGCCAATATAAACTCATGTCGCAAGCAGGTAGTGATTACAATTTGAATTCAAACTGTAATCACTACCTGCTCTCGGCTTACGGAGAAATTTCAGAAACCGGCAACTGCACTCGCCCGAACGCTATGCGGTTAATGTCTAAATCAGATTTTGAAGGTTCACCCGTGACCAGCGGCAAGCTGGCGACCACATAAATTTTCGAATAGAAAACAGCACCGCGGAGTTGAGGGCATCCAGCACCCGGGAACAAAGCGCCAAGAACAATGGGTAAGCGAAAGGGCCTGCTTCTACTCAGTGATGTCGGCATAGACGATTCGTCGGCTCGAAACGCTTTGAAAGATTTGCAAGCCATAACCTGTTCTACATGTGTGTACTAGCGTGTCGTCTGATCTGAGTAACCCTAAAGACTCGGTGGGGAAATCCTTTAACCGTCGTCCACAAATGAAGGGGCGAGTCTTGAGTCTCAATTCGTCGAATCAGAACGCTCCAAAAGATTTAAAAAAAATCTTGACCTGTTATACAAGTGTCTGTTAGCGTGACGTCCGATCTGAAAACCCATAAGGACTCGGCGCGGAAATATTTCGGCCGTCATCAACGAATGAACGGGCGAGGGTTGTGCCTCATCAAATCGCCTCAAGAGTTTGAATGCAAAAACGCTATATCGCACCCCGCAGCACTGGTTCTCACCAGTAGTTCACTGTCGAAAAGAAATTGGAGAAGCCAAATGACGAAACCAAGAATTATCGCACGAGTCTTCCTCGTGTTGCTGCTTGCACTTGCAATCGATGGCAGTCCATTGTTCGCACAAGTAAAGTCCAGTGCGATCACAGGAACTGTCACAGACCAGAGCGGGGCCGTGGTACCGAATGCGACGGTAAGCGTTTTGGAGCAACAAACTAACACGACCACTCCAGCCCGATCCGACAATGCGGGGACATATTCGGTCCCCTATCTTCCGATCGGCCACTACACGCTTACCGTCACTGCCCCCGGCTTCCAAACATATCGCAAGACCGATATCAACCTTGCCGGCGCGACCACAGTGCGAGCGGACGTTCCTCTGATAATCGGCAACGCGGCCTCTACCGTTGAGGTGAAGGCAAATGCGCTGGCCATCCAGACGGAAAACGCTACCGTATCAAACGCGGTGAGCTCGGACGTAATTGCCAATCAATCCAACATCAATGGCAATTCCTTATACTTTGCGACATTCGAGTCTGGCGTCGTCGGCGATCCACAACAGCTCAGCAGCCAGTCTTTGGGTGTTGGATATTTGGATCGGCGAAACATGTCCGGTATGCGTATCAATGGCGGAGAAATCGGCAGCAACGACGTGCAGTTGGATGGTATCTCGATCCAGGGCGCCGCATGGCATGAGACTGCCGTGCTTCCGAATCCAGACGCGCTTTCGGAAGTCCGGGTTACGACCAGCAACTTCACCGCGGACGTCGGCCTGGCCCAGGGCGTGGTCTCACAGACCACTAAGTCCGGCACCAACCAGTTCCACGGCGGTCTCAACTTCATGATTCGCAACGAAGATCTGAACGCCAATAGTTTCTCCAACAACCATCAAGGCATTGTGAGGCCGAAGTACCGGTTGCTTCAGGGTGGCGGTTCCATCGGCGGTCCAGTCATTATTCCGAAGTTCTATAACGGCAAAGATAAGTTGTTCTTTTTCGCATCCTTCCTGCGGCTCACCCACTCGAGTTCAAACACGTTTCAGGCTACAGTGCCAACGGCACTCGAGCGCGTCGGAAACTTCAGTACGACGCAAGTCAAGGGGAACAGCGGAGCCCCTGTCAACGTAAACATCTACAATCCGTTCACCGCGACCGCTTACCAGGGCAGTACCACACAGTATGTGCGCCAGCCATATGCTGGCAACATCGTCACGAATCCCAGTCAGTTCGGCCTCAAGATCCTACAGGGCTATCCCATGCCCAACAACGCCCCCAACAACCTCTTCCCGCTGTCGGGTGGTGGCGGACAGGATGCCTACCACACTAATAACTATCGATTCGATGGCATCTCCCCGGAGGTTCGTAACAGCTTCAACGGCCGACTGGACTTCAAACCGAGCGCCAATCAGTCCATCTTCTTTTCCGCCGGCATCTCCAAGGGCTCTATCATTGTTCCTAATTATTGGGGGAAAAACGCAAACGGCCCCTGGGTCAATCAGAATGGCAACGGGGGCAATGTGATCGATAAGAACCCCTACGGTGCCATCGGCGATACCATCATCCTCAACCCGACCACAGTGCTCGACGTACGCTATGGTGTAACCCACATCAACACCCAGGCCCAGGTATTGTCTGCGTTAGGAGACCCATCCGCATACGGCCAGCCTGGCTTTGTGGCAGCCGTAGCTCCTTTCGGCCCTGGCAATCTGCCGGGAATAAACGGCATTGGTTCCTATACTGCCTTGAATTCCAACAGCTACGGGAACAAGCAAGAGCATCAGCTCAATCACTTCGTCAATGGCAGCCTTAGCAAGGTGAAGGGAAACCTTACGATGAAGTTTGGGGCGGAATATCGCGTCTACCTGCAAAACTACCATGATATCCAGTGGCAGTCTCCTCCCTTGACGACGACCAACTATACGGGGCAGTACGGCAACGCTGACGGCACAAACGTCACTGCTTTGGAGCCCCTCAACCAGGATCAGGGCTCGGCCGCTGCTTCCGTTGTGGCCGGTGTCGAAGGCTGGTCAATGACTCCCGGAACCGCACCGGTTCTTGCGCTCGCTTCCAAGTACACCGCTATTTTTTCCCAGAACTCGTGGCGTCCGACGACGAAATGGCTGCTCTCCTTTGGAATCCGGTATGAAGTCCAGCCGGGACCGACGGAGCGCACCAACCGTATGGCCAGCTATATTCTGGAAAAGAACAGCCCGTTTGCAGTAGCTGCTGCCGGCAACCCGTCCGGAAATCTCGGCTATATATCTTTCCCCGGAGTGGACGGAAATTCCCGCAATCTTTACGAAACAACCTGGAACAACGTTGCTCCCCGCCTCGGCGCCACCTACCAGTTGGACAATAACACCGTGTTGCGTGGTGGATTTGGCAGGAATTATCTACCTTCCAATACCGGCTACAACGCCAACACGACCATCTACAACCCACTCGCTTTCGACAATGCCGTAAATCCCATTCCCTTCGGCCTGGCGCCGAACGGCCTGCCGGCCGGAACCTTTGACCAAGGTACTAACACGTATGTTATTCCGGGAGCCGGGCCTGTCCAGGCTGCTGCCAACTATGGAGGAAATGGAGGCGTAACTGTATTCAACAGGACCCAATACAAAACTGGCCATACGGACCAGTATAACTTCTTCATAGAGCGTCAGTTGAGTCCGACCTGGGTCACCAATATCGGTTATGTCGGCTCGAGAGGCGGCCTTCTTCCGTGGCGTGGATTCCTAATGAACGGTCCCTTTTCTGTTAACCCCTCCACCTTGGCAGCGTGGCGCGCTTCGTGGATAGCTTCCAACGGCACCACCGACCCAGCCAGGGCGCGGGTACCTAATCCCATGCCTGCTCTAATCGGCAAGGCAGGGGGAGACAGCGGCGGTGCCACCATCAGCGCAATGGAGTCGATGGAGCCTTACCTGGATTTGCTTAACGACAACAGCTATATATCCATAGGCACCTCCAATTACAACGCGCTCGTCCTCAAGGTACAACACTCCACCTCGCACGGCCTCCAGTTTGGAGCGAACTACACCTGGTCGAAAGCTACCGGCAATACGGGTAACTCCGGCACCCAAACGTTCGCGGAATCGCAGCAGGGGAACAGTTCAGGTCCTACGGGCGGTGTGGATTACTACAACATCAAAAACAACCACGCGATTCAGGATTACGACATTTCGAATCGTTTTGTCCTGAATGGGTCCTATGCTCTGCCCATCGGCAAGGGTAAGGCCTTCTATCCTGGCAATACGGTTGTCCGCGATATCATCGGCGATTGGCAAGTCACGACAGCCGTAGTTCTGCAATCGGGCTTTCCTTGGGGACCCAATTGCGCTGCCCAGTCCAACACAAACTCCGGCGGTACCCTCAATGGACGCTGCGTCCCTGTGGCCGGACAACCGCTCGAGCTGCCCAAGGCCAATCAGCGTTACTACAATGGTGTAGAAACGCTTACCCTTCCTGATGGCCGTACCATTACGCCGGCTAACAATACCTTCATGAAGTGGAACCCGGATGCATGGTCTACACCCACCGTGACCTTTGCAAACGGCAAGTCGGCGCAGGACCAGTACTCGA
>JBDTDX010000181.1:0-4379 GCA_039922815.1 Granulicella sp. | reverse complement strand
GGTAGCTCTCGACCGCATGTTGGAAGTAAAGTAACTCGCATGGATAAGACCTTCACTCTCGGCGAAGCCCAGACCCTCCTGCCCGTGCTTGAGTCTCTCCTCAAGCGCGCGCAGGAGTCTGCCTTCCGCGCCGCACGTTTCGAAACCGAGATGCACGAGCTTACCCAGCGTATTCACCTCACCGGCGGTATGCACGTCGATGTCGTCGCCGCCGCCCGCCGCCGCGCCGAACGCGACAAGGCCGCGCAGCTCGCCAAAGACACCCTCATCGAGATCGACGAGATCGGCGTCACCGTGCAGGACCTCGAAGCCGGCCTGCTCGACTTCCCCTGCCAGATCGACGGCACCACCGTTCTGCTCTGCTGGAAGCTCGGCGAGTCGGCCATCACCCACTGGCACACCCCGGAGGACGGCTTCGCAGGCCGCAGGCCACTAGACGCCCGCTTCCATCGCACGGACCGCGAACGCCTGAACTAGTAAAGTCTTCGGTCTATGTTCCCACCCTGTGGATAACGAAAGCTATCAAACGATAACTTTTATCGTTTACAATTCAGTCTGTGCAGGCAGCCCACAAAACGTTCCGCGATCTCTGCGCTGAGCACGGCATCGCGGTCACGCACCAGCGGCAGATCCTCTATGAGGTGATGCAGGGGATGGAAGGTCATCCCAGCCCCGAAGAGGTCTACGCCCGCGTTCGCGAGCAGATCCCGTCCATCTCCCTCGCCACCGTCTACAAAAATATCCACCTCTTTGTAGAAAGTGGCGTCCTGCGCGAGGTCAGCCTGCATCACGGCTCCATTCGCGTGGAGATGAACGACGTGGCCCACCATCACATGGTCTGCTCCCATTGCAAAGCCATTGCCGACATCGGTGAGGCCGAACTTGGCCTCGAAACCAAACGGCGCACCCTCCCCGGCGGATTTCTCGTCGAGCGCTTCAGTGTGGATGTCATCGGCATCTGCGCCAGCTGCCAGCGCGAAGCACAGAACAACTAGCAAAGCAGTCGATCTACAAACAGGCCCAGGCCCCCAGCAATTGTGTTTTTTTGAGGTGATACATGGCAAACGAGACCAGCAAGATCATGACGTCCGACGCAGGACGTCCGGTAGGCGATAACCAGAACTCCGTGACCGTCGGAGAGCGCGGCCCGATCACCCTTGACGACTTCCTCTTATTCGAGAAGATGGCGCACTTCAACCGTGAGCGCACCCCCGAGCGGGTCGTCCATGCCAAAGGCTCAGCCGCCTATGGCACCTTCACCCTTACCCATCCTGAGATTCAGAAGTACACCACCGCCAAGCTCTTCGACACCGTCGGCAAGAAGACCCCAACGTTCCTCCGCTTCTCCACCGTCGGCGGCGAAAAAGGTTCGGCAGACTCCGAGCGCGACCCCCGCGGCTTCGCCCTCAAGTTCTACACCGAAGAGGGCAACTGGGACATGGTCGGCAACAACACCCCGGTCTTCTTCATCCGCGACCCGCTCAAGTTTGGCGACTTCATCCATACCCAGAAGCGCGATCCCCAGACCAACCTCAAGTCGCCGAAGATGCTCTGGGATTTCTGGTCGCTCTCGCCCGAGTCGCTCCACCAGGTCACCATCCTCTTCTCCGATCGCGGCACTCCCGACGGCTTCCGCCACATGGACGGTTTTTCCAGCCACACCTTCTCCCTCATCAATGCGAACAACGAGCTCGTCTACGTCAAGTGGCACTTCAAGACGCAGCAGGGCATCAAGAACTTCACCCGCGAAGAAGCCGACCACATGAAGTCGGTCGATATGGACCACTCGCAGAGCGACCTCTTCGGAGCCATTGCCAAGGGCGACTTCCCCAAGTGGGCCGTAAAAATTCAGGTCATGACCGAGGAAGAGTCGAAGACATATCACATCAATCCCTTCGATCTCACCAAGGTCTGGCCACACGCGGACTACCCGTTGATCGACGTAGGCGAACTGGAGCTGAACCGCAACCCGAAGAACTACTTCGCCGAGGTCGAGCAGTCCGCCTTCGAACCGCGCAACGTCGTTCCCGGCATGGGCTTCTCGCCCGACCGCATGTTGCAGGGCCGTCTCCTCAGCTACCCCGACGCGCATCGCTATCGCATCGGCACCAACTACGCCTCGCTGCCGGTCAACGCGCCCAAGTGTCCCTACGCGACCTACAACCGCGACGGCTCCATGAACTTCACCGACAACGGCGGAGCCTCCCCCAACTACGAGCCCAACAGCTACGGCGGCCCAAAAGAGGATGCTCGCTTCAAGGAGCGCCCCACTACCTACGCCAGCGCAACCGTGGGTCGTTTCGACCACCGCGAACTTGACGGCGACTACTATACCCAGCCCGGCAACCTCTTCCGCCTGTTGAAGCCGGACGCGCAGGAGCGGCTCTTCGGCAACATCGCCGTCAGCCTCGGCAAGGTAGAGAAGCGCATTCAGGATCTCCAGATCAACCATTTCTACAAGTGCGATCCCAGATATGGCGAGGGCGTGGCCAAGGCCATCGGCCGCGACATCAAAGAGATCGTCAAGTAGGCCAAACCGTAATTGCAGCTACAAAGGGCGATCTTCGGATCGCCCTTTGCCGACTTTGTCTTCCCTCATCGGCTGTCTTTTGAGCGTTCGCAGAGTCGAAGTAAGAATTCGAGAGCACAACATTGCTGCCTCCGAAATAACTGCGAAAATAAAGCAAGTGGATAACTGGAAAAGTAAGACAAGAGGAATGATCAGATGTTGGCAGGGAAGCGCCTCGCAAGTGCGATGACGGCAGGGCTATTGATGTTCCTGTGTGGCTGCAGTGGCTTCTTCCCCCCCATCAACAATGGCGGTGGCGGCGGCGGAGGCACGACCACCGGCAATTTTGTCTACGTTGCCAACGTGGCCACGCAAACGATTGCGGGCTTTTCCGTGGCAACCAGTACCGCAGGAGCGGCATCGTTGACAGCGGTCACGGGCTCCCCCTATGCCTCTCCTGTCATTCCCACCGCACTCGCAATCACGCCCAAAAATACTTACCTCTATGTGGCTGGCATTGGCGGTATCTATGTGTACTCGATCAACAGCACGACGGGTGCCTTGACGCTGGCGAACTCAGGCGGCGCGGCGGCGGTCATGGTCTACCCGGCAGCCTCGATCGACATCTCGCCCGACGGCCAGTGGCTCATCGCGTTGAGCCAGGATAATTCCTCCATCCAGGAGTACCAGATCAATAGCACGACAGGAACGCTGGCCGCACAGCAGTCTGCAAACTATAACCTCGCCAGCCTGACCGTTTTGCCGAAGATGGTCCGCTTCACGCCGAATGCCGCCTACGTCATCGCCGCGCTCGGCACTGCCGGCGATGTGGTTTTCCCCTTCACCACCGCAACCGGAGTCTTCAGCACGAGCTATCAATCGCTTGCGCCTGCAACCAACTCGAGCGATAACGCGCTGGCGATCGACAGCACCTCCGGCTTCCTCTACATCGCACGGAGCGGCGCGAACAGCGGCTTGGCCGTCCTCACCATTGGCACCAACGGCACGTTGCGCAGTGTTACAGGATCACCCTTCGCCGCCGGCAATGGTCCCTTCTCAGTCGTGCTCGACAGCACCGGCAGGTACGCCTACGTGGGCAACCGCACCGATAGCAACATCACCGGCTACGCGATCGGCGCCGGCGGTGCATTGACGGTGCTGGCCAGCTCGCCTTACGCAACCGGAACCGCAGTCAACTCGCTCGCCCGCGATAGCAGCGGAAAATATATTCTCGCGACGGCGGGTGGCGGCAGCCCCGACCTGACCATGTATAGCTTCGATGCCACGACGCCGGGTGCACTCGACTCAGCAGTCACCATGGCCACCGGCACCGCGTCCTCGCAACAGGCCCTCATGGTTGTGGCGACACACTGACGCATCACCCCCTGCCGCCGTATCATGGAGCTATGAACCGTAGCACCGCAAATACCCTGAGAAATCTGGCTTCAAACGCGTTGCGCTGTTTCGGCCTGGCTCTGTTTTGCCTGATCGTGGTCACCGGCTGTTCCCGCTTCCGTCCCGCAATCATCAGCACCTACGTCTACGTGACGGCAAAGTCGACCTACCTCCGCGATCGCGTAGCGGCGGTCTCGAACCGCACCGCAACCGTGAACAACGGCGACCGGCTCAAGGTGCTCGAACACGGACGCCGCTTCATCCGCGTCGAAACCGACAAGGGCGAGCAGGGCTGGATCGACGAGAAGGTCGTCGCCGATCAGGGCGTCTTTGACGGTTTCACCGAACTGAAGAAGGCGCACGAAAAAGATGCCACCGTCGCCTCCGCTGTCGTCCGCGACGACGTCTACATGCACCTGAAGCCCGGTCGCGATACGGAGAAGCTCTTCCGTCTGCCCGAAGGCGAAAAGCTGCA
>JBDTDX010000180.1:0-5552 GCA_039922815.1 Granulicella sp. | reverse complement strand
AATGATTTGGGTGTCTACCGGACAAGGTCTTGGACGATTTTGAGTCCGCTGCGTCTGCCAGTTCCGCCATCCCGGCGCTGTCCTTATGGTATCAAGTTCTTCGAACCCGTAGCCACGTCCGATCAGTTCTGAAAGCCGCTTGCCTTGCACGCTGTAAGCAGGTCCCTAGAATCGCACAAGACCGGGTCCGCGAATCCCTAACCGCGCTGATCCACTATTCACGTGGAGCAGCGCGCGTAATTCAGACATCAACCTCGCTATGGCTGTCTTGGAGTGACGGAAACTCCAGAGCCCACGATCCTACGCGATAAGAACTGCCATTAGAACTCCAGCCTCATCGACACCTGTCCCGTGCGGTTGCCGCCAAAGTCGGCACCGCTGGTTCCGGTAATCACTCCGAACTGACCGCTCGATATGTTCATGTTGGGATCGCCGAGGTTGGTATGGTTGATGACGTTCGTGAAGGTACCCTCAGCACGAAGAGAGACCCTTTCGGTGAACTTGAAGCTCTTGTTCACGCCCGTGGAGAGATTGACGGTTCCTGGCCCAACGACCGACCCGCTTTGTGCATTGCCGAAGCGGCCAATAGGAAGCGCGTCCGGCACAAGTACTCCGTTAACCTTGCGAACCTGGCCGCCGCCAGTATGGCACGGAGTACCGGCGACCCAGGCCTGACCGCCGGGGCAGACAAACGCGGCGGAACTGACCCAATTCTTTCGGGACTGTCCTGCGGGAATCGCGCTTAACCCTGCTGCACGGTCGGCTTTCTGCATGCGGCCGCCAAGCGCTCCATAGAGACCACTGCTCAAGCCTGAGCCCGTACCGGATGGATCGCCCTGGCCGCTGCTGAAGTAGGGTGACAGGTGTGGGCCGGTCTGTACGAGCAGAATATTCGAGATCTGCCAGCCTCCAATGGCGGCATCGACGAGCCGGTTCATATTTCCGCCAAACTCGCGCCCGCGGCCCACTGGAACCTCCCAGACCATCGTTGTGTTCCAACGGTGACGGCGTGTGCCATAGGACTCGCCACGGTCAACATCGGCGCTACCTGCATACGAGGAGCGCGAACCGCCCGACTCACTCGCGAAGCTGCTGCGGCCGGGGCCCTGGTTATTCGAAACATTTTTGGCCCAGGTATAAGTCGAATCTAACGTGAGCCCTTTCGATAGGCGATGTGTGACCTCAGCCTGCATCGACTGATAGTTGGAGTCTGCTCCTGTGGAGCGCGTTTGAATGGTGCCCCAGTTTGGAAAGGGCCGCGCCGAGAGCGGCTGATTGTATGCCGAGACGGTGCTGGAGTATGGAAGGTCGTTCAGGTTCGGCGCCCATACCAGATGATGGCTGGTCATACCGATATACGAGACGCGCGCACCATAACCGTGGCCAAGATCACGATCAATCGAAAGCGAGGTCTGTTCTGAGTAAGGATCTTTCCAGTTGATATCGTTCGCCGTGCCAAAATATGCCTGGCCATACGATGCGGCGTTGCTATTGCTTCCTGAGCCCGCGTAGATATTCGGCCATGTGTAAGTAGGACCGCTCGGTGTAGGAGTGTTGTTGTACTGGACCGTATAAGCCTGTAGCGTTCCCGTCAGAGAGTAGAAGTTACTGCCAAGCAAAGTGATGTTATAGATGCCAAAGCCGCCACGGAGCGTCGTCTTGTCATCATTGAAGAGGCGCAGCGCGAAGCCGAAGCGCGGAAAGAAGCGTGTCTTCGACGAGGTGCGAAGTCCGTCCGGCAACCCTGCCTGCGTGTTCGAGAGCGTTGGCGTGCAAGCCGCTCCATTCTGTGCGGGAACCCCGGACGACTGGCCGATACCGCAGGAATTGAACGAGGTGAGAAATGGAACGGAAACCAAAGCGCTCTTCCCTTCTGGATAGACGACACGACCTGACTTGGCGACAGAAGGATCAAAGTTCCCGATATTGCCAGAGGGATCGTGATATGCCGGATGGAACTCCCAGCGGACGCCGTAGCTCAGCGTAAGACGGTCGTTTGCCTTCCACTGGTCCTGCGCATAGGCCTGATAGTGCATCGTCAGGCCGTCGTTGTCCGCCTGCACCACATCGTAGAAGGTGCTGCTTGGGGCGCCGATAAGATAATCGGCAAACTCTTGTCCGGTAAACTGCGCGCTGGAGTAGTCGAAGGTGCCAAAGTTGTCCGCTCCGCTAAAGCCAAGCGGCGTGGCCGCTTCGATATGACGGAGGTCGATGCCGAGCTTCAGCGTGTGATGCCCCTTGACCCAGCTCAGGCTGTCTGTATAGACAAACGTGCGAGACTTGGTGATGGAGCTGAGACGGTCTGCATCGAGGTTCGTAAGGAAACCGAAATCGAGCTCCGAAAGGCCGTTGTAGAAAAGATTTTGTAGGCCAATGAGACCCGTTCCTTTCGTGAAAGCCGTGCCATCGAACGGGTTGGTGTTGCCGCTGCTTTGCAGTGTAGCCCCCACTCGAAATTCATTCTCAATATGCGACGTGAAGCTGTAATTGAAAGCACCCACGAAGACGCGGTTCTGCGTAATATTGCTGCTCGACGGAACGAGAAGGGCCTGTGGATTCGACTGCTTGCTGTTCTTCCACGTAAAGCGGGCAAAGACAAGTGCCTTTTTGCCCAGATATTGGTCACCGCGAACGTCGAACTGATTGGAAAATAGAGAGTTATCTTTGTTAGTGACATAGTTGATCACACCCGGACTGTAGATACTAGGATTGCCCAGGTTCGGGTCAGGAAAAAATGGGAGAAACTTCTGTGCCTGCGGATTCAACGGAACGGTGTAGTTGGGATAGATGCCACCAGTAAATGGGTTGTTGAGTGTCGCTACACCAACCACCCCTGAAAAGTCGCCCTTCTTCATGGCTGCCGTAGGGACGTTGTACTGGTACGTCTTAAAGTGCGGGCTACGATATCCCTCGTAGGTAGAAAAGAAAAATGTCTTATCACGGCCGTTGTAGAGGTGAGGAATAACAACCGGGCCGCCGCCGGTGATGCCGTAATCGTTGGTCACAACATGAGGCTTGGTGAGCGAACCAAACGGAGTGGCATTGAAGGCCGACTCCTGGTGATACCAGAACAGCGAGCCGTGTAGATTATTGGTTCCGCCCTTGGTGATGCTGGTCACTTCCCCGGGCTGGCCGAACTCCGCATTGTTCAAAACGCCATCCACGCGCAACTCCGAGATGGAGTCGCCAGAGGGGAGCGCATTCGCCATCGGTGAATTTCCGGTGCTGCTTTGAATGGATACGCCGTCAACCGAGACCTCAGTCTGAAACGGGAGACCACCTTGCACAGAGTAGTTTCCAGAGGAGTCTGCCTGAACACCAGGCATCGCCTGGATGATGGAGAGTGGACTGGTACCACTATTACTGGCACGATAGTTAGCCGGCAGGTCCCGCACAGCCACGGTCGAAAGTGTGGAATCAATAGATGCAGTCTCTGTAGCGATAACACCTGCATTACTGGCATCCACGGTCACGTGCTGGTCAACCGCTCCTACGGTAAGTGTTGCATCTGCACGTAGCTGCTGGCGGGCGGTCAGGGTAAGGTTATCGAGGACCTGGCCCTCGAATCCACTGGCTGTGACTTCGACCTTATAGTGATCGGCGGGGATGTTCAGCAATTGATAATCGCCCGTGCCGTTGCTCGTCACGGTCTTCGATGTTCCTGTATCTGTGTCGGTGATTGTTACCGTAGCATTCGGGACAGCAGCACCGGTCTGGTCCTTGATCGATCCCAGTATGGACCCCTGAATCGACTGGGCTATCGCTGGGCTATCAGACACGATCATCGCAGCAAGAACCAGAGTAAGAAAGCGAACCGCTATTTTCAGTCGCATATAGTTTTCCTTTCAGCTAAATAAAACAATGGCCTCGACAACGCATGGTTCTTCGCAGGAACTACCGCACGATGCATGAGATAGGTGCAGACAAACGCAATCTGTGAAAGCTGCGCAGTGCCCGAATCGCCGCTGCTCTTCTGATCTCTCATCACCGTATAGGTGCAGAATAGTCAGTGCGCAAGGTTACCGTTATCTATTTTTGGCAAAAGAGAAATATTTTGTGATCTATTCACGGAGGCTTTATGAAGCGACGGTTGAACGCCGCTTCAGCCGCTCCGACGGCAGCTCCCCAAAGAGCCCCTGGTAATCCCTCGCAAACTGGCTCAGGTGCCAGAATCCCCAATCCGCAGCAGCCTGATGTACCGACATCACACCCGATTTGGGATCACGCAAACGGCGGCGCACTCCATTGAGCCGAATTGTCCGAAAATAGGCATTCGGGCTCATGCCCATCACATCCTGAAAGGCATATTGCAAAGTCCGGCGGCTGATCGCAAACCTCTGGCAGAGATCAACGACCCCGATCGTCTCATCCTGATTTTGCAGAAGATGCTGTTGCACCTCGCGCACGATCTTGTAGTGGCTCATCTGCCGATAGGACGGTCGGCCAGTCGTTTCATGGGTACTGCAGACGTCCGCAAGCGCGTCAAGCACTGCAACCCGAATACTCTCGCTCGACGAGGGGTTCGCAATGATTTCGGGAGTGCGCGACGCCTCCTCCAATATCTGGTAAACCAACTCCTGAAGCCGCATTCGCTGAAACGGTTTAACTTTAAGTAACTCGTCCCGCATAGCAGTGGGCAACACGCTCGACTGATTCAAAGCCTGAATATGTTGCTCCAGATCGCGCCTGTTGACGACTACGCCAAGGATTTCAAAGTTGTTCGGCGTAAGCAGCTCAAACTGAGAGCGTCCCGGCCGCATGGCGATGGTGTCCTCTCCCATCGCGAAAGAGTCCAGCTTGCAACCTTCCGCTCGTGCCATCGGAATGCCGAACCACCAACTCGCGGAATCCACAACGCACGACTGGCGCAACCCATGGCTGGTCGTTTCGTGAAAAATTTGCATGTTGCCGACCCATAACTCATGGATACTGCCGGCAAATCGGCCCGGTGCGAGCTGGTCATAGACCTGACGCCACCCTGTCAGGTTGACCGCTTGATCGTCCACATCGGTGGCAAGATGGGAAGAGAAGCCACGCCTGGGCACACAACTCATTGTTCCCGAAATAGTTGATAAAGCAGTCACGCCAGTCACCAATTTCGTCGCGATAGTATTCGCTTGCTCTGATGAGAAACAAGACGATTACAACAGAAATCCTCAAAAAAATTAAGAACAATATCTTAGAGCCGTAACTTCGACCAATGCGTTGGCCTATCCCCCTTGAGGAGACGCCCCGTCAGCTTCGGCAAAAACCCGTTGCCCCGCCGTCTCGCTGTCATCTTTAAGTTGAACGCCCGTCCCTCCTAAAGCCCGAGCTCCGTGCAGCAGATAGATCAACTTGTAGGCCGCCTCTTCGTAAGACAATCCAGCCGGGCGAATGTTCGAAATACAGTTGCGCTCCGCATCCGAGCGCCCGACATACGGCTTATAAGTCAGATAAACTCCAAGGCTATCTGCCGAGTTCAATCCTGGTCGTTCGCCAATCAGAACCACGACTGCCTCCGCACCACGCAGGAAACCGATCTCGTCACCCAACGCCACGCGTGCCTGAGT
>JBDTDX010000179.1:0-11411 GCA_039922815.1 Granulicella sp. | reverse complement strand
TGCACACCTTTGTGCGGATACCCATCGCGGCGCTGGTGGCCTACCACGCCAGTTCGCAGCTGACACCCGAGATGCAGATGATAGCAACCGTTCTCGGCGCGACGGTGGCGCTCGCGGCGCACACCTCGAAGACCGGCCTGCGGGTGCTGGTGACCCCCAGCCCGGAGCCGGTTTCCAACATCGCGCTCAGTGCGGGTGAGGATGTGATCGCCGTGGCGATCACGGGGGTGGCGACGCATCATCCGCTCATCGCGGCAGGCGTGGTGGTGGGGCTGCTTGCCCTGGCAGTCGTAACGGCCTGCGTGCTGTGGCGAACAGGTCGCCGCATTTGGGCGGGGTTCTTCAGCAGGCGGGTGAGCGCCGGTCTACCGCCTGTATAGCAAATTGACCGCACGCATAACAGCGTTGCGATGAGGAATAAAGGATATCGGTCCGCCGAAAGGACCGCCCATTCCGGAACGGATGCGTACGACGCAGCATGGGATTCCGCCGCAACTTCGGGTTCACAGGGATAGTGTAGGGTGCAGGACGGGATATAGTAACTTTTAGCAGGCATGGGCGGGACGCTTGTTCCGTCCTCGGTTTTCCGCGGGCGAGGCATGTGGCGTCGCCGCCAGGAAGAGCGCAACATTGAAGGTTTCCTGTCAAACGAACAGGCGTTTTCAGCATGCGCCGATGGGCAAGTATCTATATGAGTAGTGTTTACGATTTGATTGTGATCGGTTCCGGACCCGCTGGGCAGCGCGCCGCAATCTACGCGTCCAAACTGGGAAAAAAGGTCGGTCTGGTTGAGATGCGCGAGGTGGTTGGCGGCACCAGCATCAATACCGGCACCATCCCTTCCAAGACCATGCGGGAAGCGGTCCTCCATCTCTCCGGGTACAACTACAAGTCCATCTACGGCATGAACTATCGCGTGAAGGAACGAATCACGATGGCGGATCTCGCCTTCCGCGTGCAACATGTCATCAAGACCGAGATCGATGTGACCGAGGCGCAACTCTCGCGCAACAACATCGAGATGCTGACAGGTACCGCCAGCTTTGTCGATCCGACGCATGTGCAGGTGACCAACACGCGCGGCGCGAACATCTACGAAGCAAAGAATATCCTGATCGCAACGGGGACCAAGCCCGCGGCCTCGGCCAAAGTGCCAATCAATGGAAGCAGCATCATCAATAGCGACCTGGTGCTCGACCTGCCGGCGTTGCCGAAGACCCTGATCGTGGTCGGCGGCGGCGTCATTGGCGTCGAGTACACCTGCATGTTTTCGGCGCTCGGGGTGCGCGTCACCCTCATTGAGCGTCGTCCCCGGCTACTGGAGTTTGCCGATCAGGAGATCGTCGAAGCGCTGAGCTACCACCTGCGGGATGCGCGCGTGACCATGCGGTTGAACGAAGAAGTGGAGTCGGTGGAAGATATGCCTGACGGCACCGTGGTCGCCAATCTCGAGAGCAAGAAGAAGGTGCAGGGCGATGCCTTGCTCTACGCCGTCGGGCGGCAGGGCAACGTCGATGAGTTGAACCTGGCGGCGGTGGGCGTCGAGTCGGATTCGCGCGGCCGTATTCCGGTGGACAAGGATTTTCGCACCAAGCAGCCAACCATCTTCGCGGTGGGCGACGTCATCGGCTTTCCGTCGCTGGCCTCGGTCTCGATGGAGCAGGGCCGGATCGCTGCGGCTCGGGCCTTTGGCGACGAGACGATTCTCTCGAACCCCAGCTTTTACCCCTACGGCATCTATACCATTCCCGAGATTAGCTTCATCGGCAAAACGGAAGAGCAGTTGACCGAGGAGGACGTTCCCTACGAGGTCGGCGTGGCGTATTACCGCGAGATTGCGCGGGGTCAGATCCGCGGCGATACGACCGGTCGCCTGAAGCTGATCTTCCACCGGGTAACGCATGCGATCCTCGGAGTCCACATCATCGGCGAGGGCGCCAGCGAGTTACTGCACATCGGACAGGCCGTGATGGCACTGGGTGGAAAGCTGGATTATTTTGTCGATACGGTGTTCAACTACCCAACTCTTGCTGAATGTTATAAAGTTGCCGCTTTCAACGGATTGAACCGCGTGAGCAAGTTTGATTAGTCGCGGTCACTGAAAACGAGGCAGAAAAATCGTATGGCGAAAATAATCGGCGTTACCTTATCCGAACGAATGCAGGCAGGTCTCGTAGTTGACCACAAGATCGAGGGGCCGCTGTGCCAGTTTCCCGAAGACGACAACGACGAATATGCACTCGTGGAGATGCCGACCGAGGGCTTGATTCGCACGATCTGCGAATGCGTCACCAAGGCAGCTAACGGCGCGACCGATGTCACGGCGGTCGGGATTGCGCTGCCAGGCCTGATTAAAAATGGCGTGGTCGATGATGCGCCGAACCTTCCTCAATTGAAAGGCGCTCGCGTTCAGGAGCTTTTGACCGCCCAGCTCAAACTTCACGGCATGGATGTCTGGGTCGATGTTCTGAACGACGCGGACGCGGTTGCCGCCGGGCTTGCGGCTGCACACGGCAAACTCGATCACACGATCCGCGTCTGGACGATGGGCATCGGCATCGGCTATGGGCGATATCCGTTCATCCAGGCGACGGGCGAGGGCGGCCATACGGTCGTCACCCTCGACGAGAAAGAGTGCTTCTGCGGCTGCGGCGGACGGGGCCACATGGAAGGAATCATGGGACATCGCGCGATGCGGTTGCGCTTCCTCGATATGGAGCCGGACGAGGTCTTTGCGGCTGCCAAGGCAGGCGATGCCAGGTGCCTCAAATTCAAAAGGCTATGGCACAAGGCGCTGGCCGCGGGAACGGCGAGTTCCATCCACACGGACGGACCGGGAAAATTCTTTTTGACCGGCCTCAACGTCCGCTTCGTCGATCTCCCGATGCTGAAGGACTACATGCAACAGATGGTGAAGATGAGTCCGCTACAAAGCTACACGCTCGAGGTCGTGGCCGATCTTGCCGAGACCAGGGTCATCGGCGCGGCCGTTGCAGCAGAGCAGGCCTCACAACGCTAAGGGAAGTCTGATACGTCCAGGCTTGGAAAGGGAGTGCTGAACTGTGCTGGCCTGGAAAAGGCGTGGCTTAAGGGATCTGCGGTTGTCTTCCTCCACAGCAACAGGAATCCGCTCTCGGGCGAGCAAAAGAAAAGGCTGCATGGATGTCCATGCAGCCTTTTCTCTGTACTGATATTTATTATCAGTAGTTTGGTCGTAACTGCTTTTAGCAAATAAGTTGATTGTTATCAATAGATTATCTCTTGATGGGCTTGACAGGAAAATCCGATGGGCGAATAAAGAGGAAACAATCTGTCAGCCAGCCAACATAAGATCGGTCGAAGACCTCCTATAGAAGGTACCGACAACGGTTGTCTTCAAACGCGGCGAATGACAGTTCATATTCGTTGCGAGGCCAGCCAGCGAAATAACTCTGTTTGCCGTGTTTGGAACGCATCAGGAGCACGTATGCACCTAATTTGTAAGGCTCTCGTTTTTTCGACCTTCGCCCTCACTCTTACCGCCGGGCCCCTCTTTGGTCAGGGTTACAACAACGGTCAGGATCACAACAATCGTAACGATGGTCAAAATTACAACAACAACCGCAACGACGATCACCGCAATGATCACCACGACAACCATCAGTACGTCCGCCACCAGGATTGGCGGCGGGGACACCGCATGGACCGTAACGATTGGAACCGTGGCGAACGGATAGATTACCGGCAGTACCGCCTCCGCGCTCCTCGGCGCGGCTATGAGTGGCGCGAGGTGGACGGCAATTACGTGATGGCTGCAGTGGCGACGGGTTTGATCGCTACGGTCATTGCTGCTTCGGCGGCTCGCTAAGTAATTTAAAGATGGGTATCTCGGAGCAACGCCTCTCGCGAAAAGACAGCGAGAGGCGTTGTCGTTAAGGGTGTTCTCGAGCTCTCTTACCTCTGACAAATCGGGCAAAAGTGTGTGCCGCGGCCAGCTAGCAGGATTCTCCGGATTGGCGTCTTGCAGACGAGGCAGGGTTGGCCGGTTCGCATGTAGACGCGATGCTCCAGTTGGAAGAAGCCGCGTACGCCATCAGCGTCCACATAATCGGAGACAGAGGAGCCGCCGAGCTGAATGGCATGCAGAAGGACTGCCTGGAGAGCATCGCGCAGGCGGGAAAGCTCCGCGCGGGTCAGCCGTCCGGCCTGCCGGCGGGGACGTATTCCGGCGCGAAAGAGGCTCTCATCGGCATAGATATTGCCAACGCCATGCAGGAGCGACTGGTTGAGGAGAGCCGCCTTGATCGGTGTCTTGCGCCCGCGAAACAGCGCGATAAAGCTGTCGAGAGAGATGGTGAGCGGCTCGCTTCCCGGGCCAATATAGAGGTTGTCCTTCCCAGGAGCACACTCGACCACGGACAGCCGCCCAAAACGCCGCGCATCGACGAAACGGAGTTCGCGGCCGCTGCTGAGGGAGAGAATGGCGTGGGTATGCGGCGGAATCGGCACCTCCGGCGAAGAGACGAGTAGGCGGCCGGTCATTCCAAGATGAATCAGAAACTGGGCTGTCGTCAGGCCGGATGCCTGTCCAAGATCAACGACGATCGTCTTTCCGACGCGGTGAACGCGAGCGATCCGCGAACCGGTAAGCACGTCGGCGATGAGGGCAGGGGGCGACTTGAAGGTCTGCGGCTTGTTGCTGGTCCAGACCGATTGGATCATCTGCCCGTGAACGCGCTCGTGAACGCCATTCGCTACCGTCTCGACCTCGGGGAGTTCAGGCATGTCTACTCCGCAGTATAGGGTGACAGGCTATTGCAGCAGGGCGTGAGTCGATCCGACGAGCTCACGATACAGGTCAGTCGCATCGTCACCGCCCACCAGGATGGTGCCGTTGCAGGTCAGCCAGGCGTGCGCGGCGAACTGCCCCTGCTCATCCTTGCGTGCGCCGATATGGAGTTCTGTCGCAATATCGCGGCGGGCCAGCAGCATGCGCAGGGCGAGTGCGCGGATGAGGCAATTCGCGAACGGCAAACGGCGGCTGCTCTTATCGAGCGCATGGATGGCGGGAGCAATCTCCGGGGGGAGCAAGGCGACGCGCGCATCTTCGGCTCCCTCGGACAGGTCCAGACTGCCGAGGGCAAGCAGGGTCCGGGTCGACATGGCCCTGGCCGCCACCTTGGCGCAGCAGAGATAGAACGTGGTCTCCACGATCAGCCAGCGCTCGCTTTCTGCCAGCCCCATGAAGCGGTTGAGAGAGCGAATGTTGCGAAGGACAAGGTCTCTCATCAGCGAGCCGAACGAACGGCAACGGCGGTTTTGCCAAGCAGCCGCCGGAGACCATATTTTTTCAGCAGCCGGGCAGCGCGGAACAGGTAGTTCATAAAGAAAAGCATACGGTTCTCTGCCGGAATGTAAAAGTCGTCCCCATTCAAGTCGAAGATTGGCCTTGCCTTGAAGACGAAACGATCCCAGACACTCGGGCAGAGAAGGGCGACCATCGCCTCTTCGTGCCAGGCTTCGATCGTGTCAGCCGATCCGCTCAGGATGTGAGCCGCTACCGCTTCTGAGAGTGAGGCGATACCGGGACTTTGCCGCAATTCTTCCTGCGCAATAGGGGAAAGCGTAGCGTTGAAGAGCTTGGCCCCCAGCGAAAGGCCCAGCAGGACCACCGCGTCCTTTCGCTCTCTGCGCAGGCAAGCCAGAAACGGCTTCCAGTCCATCGTTTCGCCGTAGGTCTTCAGGAACTGGGCGATATCGCAGGACCATTTGAGGCGCTCCCAATTGTGCTTGGTCGCATGCGCACAAAGGCTGAGGAGCATATCTTCAGGCCGCTGCATGAGGAACTCATGTCCGGCCAGTTTGCAGACCGTGGAAGCGCGCTCTATATCGGCCGGCGTATTCTGCCAGCGACTGAAGCGCGCGGGCAGGATCTGCAAGTGGAATTCGAGAGCGGCTTTATCCTGATCCCTGAGAAAAGGAAATTCTCCCTGCAGTCCAAGCGTATAGAGATAGGCACTTCTCGATGTGTGGTGGCCAGCAAGCTCGTAGCCCAGATCGTGCGTGATTCTCAAAACTGCCGGCAGATCTTTCTTTTGAAAGAGGAAGTCCAGGTCGCCTGACTCGCGCAGAGCCGTCGATCCATAAAGGAGCATTCCTAGGGAGAGCCCTTTCCAGGGCAGGACCCGGATGCCAGAACGCTCAAACTCGAGCATGAGCTCCACGAGGGAGGCGGTCAGGCGCAGACTGCCGCGAAGACGGATTCCCTGATGAGTCTTCAACCCTGCGGTAATGACCTCGGGGAGCTGAATTGCGGGCTGCTGGCTACTCGTAGCGAGAAGTCTGGAGGCAAGTAACGGAAAGATTCCGTGCCATGCAGACAGATCGCAGAGTTGACTCCAGTCGGCTGCGGAAAGTGCTTCCGCATTGATCTCACCCGTGTCCCGCGAAGGCGAAATGCACAGCAGGAGAACTCGCATTTCACGAAGAGGCGGCATGATCCTGCTTGCTGGGTTAAACCGTCGTACGGTCGATCAATTTCTTGGCTTCCAACTCGGCAAGCAAAGCGTCCAGATCCGCTTTTAGAACCTCAGGCTCAATCTCGAATTCGCTCAAAAGAATGGAGTTGATCTCGTCACGAGCGGTGCCGGCGGCGAGCAGTTTCCAGAAGCGGCTCGCGACCGGGGTCAGGCCGAAGTACATGCCATTGCTCATATCGAGAAGAACAGTCTCATCGTTGAGCGTCTCGGCGAGAACGTGAGAGGGGACGGAAATTGGAGTCTCTGGGGTCATAGTGTCCATCCATGCCATAGATAGGTCATCGGCATAAAATCGTCATAGGTTTATACAAAGTTGTTCATGTAGGTCATCTTCTTCATTTCCAGATCCGCCTGTTCGAACATCTTTGCTGCCGTCAACAGCCTGAGCGCATCCGCCGTGCTCAACCGCTCGCGAATCTTCGCCACCAGATCGGGAATGTCGAACATGTCGAGGCAGAGTTCGCAGAAGCCAGTATAGAAGGCCCGCACGGGCAGAAGATCCTTCATCGCTGGATCCTCATTCATGAGCCGGAAGACACCGAGAGGGCCGATGGTGTTGATCGCTTCAAGAATCGGATCTCTGACCGATCGATACAGGATGCTGTCGAGGCTTTCCTTGGTGATATCGCCCAGAACAAGCGGCGATTCAGCACTCTTGCTATGGCGCGAGGGCCCGCAGCAGGCATAGACTCTGCCGTTATACTCGACGACCGGAGTATTGATCACACTGCATGCACCACCAAGCTTCTCCATCGTCGGATTGAACGCGAAATGATCGTCGGGAAGCGTTTCTGCACTTCCAAGGCGCATGAGTTGTGCCCTCTGATAGGGAACTTCAATCTGTATCAGCGTCTCCTTAATATTGGAGATCTCCCCGCTTGCGCCAATCACTCCACGAACGACAACCGGGATACCTGCTTCTTTGCAGAGTTTGATGATTAGAAGCGGGTATTCCTTGGGCGCAAACTCTTCGTGGTAAACGTCCCAACTGACGCAAAGCGTCGTGAGTCCGGCTTCTTTGAGCGCAAAGATGCGCTCTCGCGCGATGTGTTCCTTCTCCAAACGAACCCATCCGCAACCTGTGACCATGGTGACCATAAGGCCGAGGGCGTTGGCTTCGCGAACCAACGGAAGAATCTCGTTGTAGTAGAGCATCGGTTCGCCGCCCGTAAAGCAGACGGTGTCGCTATATTTGGGAATGATCTTGATGCATTCGAGCGCGGTCTCGGGCGTCATTTTGCCCTGCGCCCGCGGGGAGGCGCTGACAATACAGTCGCGGCATTCCAGGGGGCAGGTCGCCGTGTACATCAAACCAACTGCTTTGTATCTAATCATTGTTGACTCACCAGGTCTTGTTGAAGAAACTCGTACACTTCCGGGAGACGATCCATCGCATGCGGAACGTGAAGACGAAATGCCGGCACTTCTCGCGAAAGGCGGGCAAGGCCTCTAAATCGATCCCCCAGAAGATGAAAGAACTTGGGGGCGAGGTCGCTGTGCACAATAAACTGCTTCTCATGCATCACGTGGGTCAGGACCTCAGTGGGACTCATCTCCTCCAGTCGAACTCTTGCATCCCCAGCCGCAGGCTGCAACAAATAAAGTCGATGGAGGGGACGGCGCTGCGGTGAATAATTTTCTGCCCTGATGCCTAATGCCGTGGCTTCACGATAAGGGCGATAAAACGGTAATGCAGGATAAACATCCGTATAACCGGGGGTGCTGAGCGCGATCATGTCGTCGGCGACCAAGGCATGCCCCTGGGAAAGAAAATGTGACAGAAGGGTCGATTTACCGGCATGGGACGCGCCCATAAGACCTATACAGGAAGCATCTTCCCGGATCGCTCCCCGCCGCTCCGGCAGCGTGCTTACACACGCACCATGCAAAGGCTCCTGAAACCCTCCCAACTGCAGTTGGAACGGCAGAATTTGTTGCAAAATCCAGTAACGCAACAGATCGTCGGACACATCGTGAGTAATGTTGCAGATGATGAGATCTAAAGAAGGATAGAGCTCAAAGTGAAAATCATTATCGACGTGATATGCAAGGTGGGAATCGTGATAAAAGGCCTGGATATGTTTTTGTTGAACATACCCTCCTCCCACCCAGACGCCTGGATTGATCTTGATCTCAGAGGTACGTCTCACTTCAATTGTAATCGTTTTGTTGACGGAACCTACCACGGGAAGGGCATCGAAAGAAAAAGCACTTTCGATGCCTACCCCGTAAGCAACTACGGCCATGACGACTCCAGTGATCGTTATCTTTAGCCAACATCACCACACCAAGAGCAGCCTGGTAACGCGATTTCTGGCCTGGCATCGCAAGCGTTTAAAAGTACTTCAAAAGCCTATAGCTTGAAAATGTTGATAATCGCCAGCAGAATGCTGAAGAAAATCTCTGGGTCAGGCTCCGCGCCCGGCTCTTGATGACGCAGAATCTGGGTGCGCTGCGTGAGCGAACCATATTCGATCAAAGAGGGCTTCGTATATGCGGATCTGGTGCTAACGCTATTACTCATAATGTTTGTCCCCGGCTAATTGAAGTGTTGGAGCTATTCGTCCTGCATTAACTATAACGATGTTTCCTTGCAACGCAAGGTTAAATTGTGCAAGTTTAACCAAAAGTAATAATGAACGGTTACCCCCGCGTCACCACGCAGCGAGATGCTTGGTGTCTACTGAGATGCGGTAGAGGCACATGCCGTCTACCTCGTAGCCGTTCTTTTTTGCTCCTGCTCCTTCTTCTTTCTCCTTATAGATACGGGCAGGAATGCCCGTCGGATGTGTAGAGTAGAAGGGTGCAGGTGCAAGGCTTTGCAGCTTTGTTAAACGGGAAGCCGGTGAGATTCCGGTGCTGACCCGCAGCGGTGATGGGAACGAACGACGCAAGGCCACAAGCCACGCACTTTTCTCGTAAAGAATGGGAAGCGGCGTCTATTAGGTAGTCCAAAGTCCGAAGACCGGCCTGCCACCACCACCGCGGAAGAGCTTGTGCTCTGACCGCGGTATGCGCTGAGGATGCCGGTCTCGAGGTTAGGCCTGCCGCCGTTGTTTCGTGTTTCGCCGCATTTGGGCGATCCGCGTGCCTGCGTATGGGTGGTTCCCTTTGTTTTAAGGAGAGGAACCGAATGTCCGCACTATTCCCCACGAGATCTCGTTCCATAGCCACGTCGAACCTGGGATATCCCCGTATCGGCGCTCACCGTGAACTTAAATCAGTGCTCTAAGACTTCTGGCGAGGCCGCATTCCCGAGGCCAGCCTGCTCGCCATGGCAAAATCGCTTCGCGCAGCTAACTGGAAGCTCCAGCAGGAAGCCGGGATCGACATCATCCCCAGCAACGACTTCTCCCTGTACGACCAGGTGCTGGATGCGCTGATTCTGGTGGGCGCAACGCCCAGCCGCTTCGGAAACGGGCAGCCAGGCGTCACTCTGGAACGCTACTTCCAGATGGCCCGCAACAGCAACGAGCAGACCGCGATGGAGATGACGAAGTGGTTCGACACCAACTACCACTATCTGGTGCCTGAATGGACCGCCGATCTGCCGTTTATGCCGGACACGAGCAAAGCCGTCGGCGAGTTCAAAGAAGCGCTCGCGCTGGGCATTACGACCAGACCGGTCGTCATCGGCCCGATTACCCTGCTGCTGCTGGGGAAAGCCGTCGGCGATCTCGATCCGCTGACGCTGCTGCCGCAATTACTCGAAGCATACAAAATCGTGCTCACTGCGCTCGTCGCCGCAGGTGCGGAGTGGATCCAGATCGACGAACCCTGCCTGGTCACGGACCTGGCTCCGGAGGCGGGAGCCGCCTATCGGCTGGCCTATGAGGAACTGGCGAAACTGCCGGCAAAGCTCATGCTGACAACCTACTTCGGCGGCCTCGGGGACAACCGCGAGCTTGCCTGTTCACTGGGCACCGCAGGGCTGCATATCGATGCGGTACGCGCTCCGCAGGAAGTTGCGGCTGTGGCCGAGAAGCTTGCACCGGGGCAGACGCTGAGCCTTGGCTGCGTCGACGGGCGCAACATCTGGCTCGCAGATCTGGCTGCTTTGCGAAAGGTGATCGCACCTCTCGCAGAAAAGCTCGGCGCGAATCGGCTGCAGCTGGCGCCTTCGTGCTCGCTGTTGCATGTGCCCTACGACACGGCCCACGAGGAGACAGTCGATCGCCGCCTCCATAGCTGGCTCAGCTTCGCGCGGCAAAAGGTCGACGAACTCGTCTGGCTCGCCAACGGCCCGGAGGCTGCTGCCGAAGCCTACGCGGAAAATCGGCGCAGGCACGAGGACCGGCTGGCCGCCGAAAGCAGCACGAATCCTGCGGTCCGCAAGGCGCTGGCGGCCCTCAGGGAGGAGGACTTCCACCGCGCCGCACCGTATCCGCAGCGGACCCTCATCCAACGGGACGAACTGAAGCTGCCGCCGCTGCCAACAACGACCATAGGATCGTTTCCCCAGACTCCCGAGGTCCGCAAGCATCGGGCTGCACGCAAGAGCGGCCACCTTTCCGTAGCCGACTACGACGCCTTCCTCAAGAAGGAGATTGAGTCCTGCATCCGTCAGCAGGAGGCCATCGGGCTCGATGTGCTGGTGCATGGCGAATTCGAGCGCAACGACATGGTCGAATACTTCGGCGAGCATCTGGCCGGCTTCGCATTCACCCAGAACGGCTGGGTGCAGAGCTATGGGTCGCGGTGCGTGAAACCGCCCGTCATCTATGGCGATGTGTCGCGGCCCGAGCCGATGACGGTCGCCTGGAGCAGCTATGCGCGTTCGCTGACGACGCGCCCGATGAAGGGCATGCTGACCGGCCCAATCACGATTCTGCAATGGTCGTTCGTGCGTAACGACATCCCGGAAAAGGACGTGACCTTTCAGATCGCCCTTGC
>JBDTDX010000178.1:0-38940 GCA_039922815.1 Granulicella sp. | reverse complement strand
ACTCAATATCGACGACGATGTATTGCCAGCCAGACTGCTTGAGCTTCGCGGCCATCGCATCCACGTTTGCCTTCACCTCTTCTTCGCGAATGGCAGGGCCAAAGGAGTCCCAACTATTCCAGCCCATCGGCGGCGTGGGTGCAAGTTGCGCACCCGTGCTTTGGGCGAAGGCGCGAGTACCCGCAAAACCTGCACAGGCAGCGACCGCGAGAGAAGTTGCAGCGAGAGCAAGGGTGCGAAGGGTGTTTTTTATCATGAGTGCGGCAAGATCCCAGTTGCGAGATGTGAGTTGAAGATGACCAAGAGGCTAAATATCTATGACGCATCTGAGAGTTAACGATGCAGCTTATAGTTGTCAACCCTATGCTGCCAAACCATTGGCTTGCAGGAAGGCAATCTACACCCATCTCCGGGTGCCCTGGAGTAGCGTGGCTGCAAGTCGTTCGGACACCCGCTGATCTGTTGGTGCGACCGCAACACGCCAACCTGTTCCCGCAACCGTCGTTTGAGATGAGTTTGGGTGCCGGAGAAGTCCAGCGTTCCCTTGAGCATACGCGACAGTCGCACAGGCGATCAGAAAGAGCGTCGGTATCGCTTCGCGAAGTGCTTGAGTAAGCTTCCGGCCAGAGAGCGGACATTTTCCGTTAGTTCGATCGAGCACCGAGAGCTATTCTTCAATGACCGGCGGTGGTCCGATACCGATGGAACTGGCGAAAAAGATATCCGGCGCATGGATTACCGCGTCAGAATTTTTGCACTGTGTAGACAAGCGTCGCTTCACCTCATCCATCGGCATATCCTTATACGCTTGATTTCCCATCTGAATACTGTTTCCCATCTCATTCAGAACGGTTACTATCATGAGCCGCACGGTTGCAGAGAACTCCGGCGCCGATGGATCCCAAACATTGCGTGGCAGATTGTGTCCGTCAACGACGGGACCCCAACGGCCCAACCCAGGCTGCGCCGCGGCAGGATTACGTGCGTCGAACAACACGGAACGTGCCGCGACTTGGAGATGGAAGATGACGGTCCACTCACTCTATTTTTTCGGCAAGGCAAATACGACATACGCCGGTGGAGGGGCATTGGGATCAATAGGGGGCAAGGCCATCGGCTTTCCATTTCCCGCGCCTGCTCCTACCCCGGTACCAGGCCGAGTCGTTGCGCTGATCACCAGGTATTGGTGGCCATCCACTTGGTACATCGCCGGAATTGCTCGGTTCCCGGCGGGGAGATCCGCTGACCAGATCTGCTTTCCGTTGTCATCATCGAAGGCGCGGAGCTTACCATCGCTGGTTGCGACAAAGTCGATTCCAGTAGCTGTGGGCAGAATGCCACGCTGCTCTTGCCGGATGCCCGTATTCAGAATGCCCTTTGGCGAAAGTTCTGGATCGTCGCCGAGCGGTACACTCCATCGAATGGTGCCTTTATTCAGGTCATAAGCCACAAGACTGGTCCAGGGGGGGCGACCGAATGTGGGAAAAACATTCCAGTTGGTGTAGTACCGCTTAATCTCTTTAACGCCCGCAGGGTAAGGCAAACCGGCCATGCCGCCGTACGGGCTTTGGCCGAGCTTCGCGCTGGGTGCAGCCTCTCCCGCAGGAGCCCCGCCGGAAGCGACAACCGGCCCGGTGATCTGTTCATTGCCTGGTGCAGCTTGTCTCCGGAAGCCTGCGCCGGACATGGGATTTATTTCCAGTTTCGGACTGAAAATATACTGTGCGATGGCACTCACTTTATCGTCGGAGAGATTCCCAAAAGCGGGCATTTGTCCCTGCCCGTTCTGGATGAGGGACTTGATGGAGTCCAAAGTACGCCGATCGGAGATGTCGATCAGCGAAGGTCCAAGCTCGCCAGTCCGCGATGCTCCATGACAAACGGCGCAGTTTTGAGAATAAAGCTCCAACCCGCTGGTTCCAGAGCCGGACGTACTCGCCACTACCTTCGGTGCGCCTGGGGCCTCGTCCGTCATATGAAGGATGGCAGGAGAATTGTAGGCTGCGACATACACGTACCCCTTGGAAGGATTGGCACTGGTCGAACCCCAGTTCGCACCGCCACGATTCCCGGGCATCTGGATTGTATCTCCCCAACCAGGCGGCGTGAACAGTGGGCCATTCTTCGCGGCAGCCACCTGCTTTTTAAGGGCATCACGCTCATCGGGCGACAATATGTACGGATCGACATCATCCGCAGTAAAGGTCTGCCGGGCGAAGGGCGGAACTACTGTCGGGAAAGGTTGTGTAGCCGCGGTCCACTCTCCAGGAAAATCAGTTTGTGGGACGGGGCGTTCCTCGATCGGCCAGAGCGGCTTGCCGGTTATCCGATCGAAGACATACAAAAATCCCGTCTTGCCGGCCTGCGCCACAATCTCCAATGACTTGCCGTTATGCTTGACAGTTGCCAACTGGGGGGCAGCCACATTATCCCAATCCCAGATATCGTGATGAATCATCTGGTAGTACCAGAGAAGCTTGCCCGTCTTTGCGTCCAGGGCGATCAGGCAATCCGTGAAGAGATTATTGCCGGGCCTGTCTCCTCCATAGAGCTCGTACTTTGCGGATGAGGTAGGGAAAAACGCGATGCCATGCTTCTGATCAATTGCGATATCACCCCACGTATTCGCGCCCCCAATAAATTTGTAGGCATCCTTCGGCCATGTATCGTATCCAACTTCTCCCGGGTGAGGTATGGTGTGGAACTGCCAAGCCAGCTTACCGGTGAGTACATCAAATCCGCGAATATCACCCGGCGTAGCCATATAGTTCTCGCCCGTGGCCGAACCCACTACCACGATGTTGCCGTAAACCTGGGGTCGGCTCGATGTCTGAATGCGGAAGATGTCCGTCAGAGGCCGGTTGAGTCCTACGCGCAAGTCGATAAAGCCATTGTTGCCAAAGCTGAGAATTGACTTGCCGGTATCGGCATCGATCTCCTGTAGTTGTTGATGGATGGTGAAGATAAGCCGATGCTGCTTAGCATCGGCACTCTGCCAATACGCGATGCCCCGGTTCGCAATTCCCCCCAACTTCGCATGAATCCAAACCTCTTTACCTGTCTTTGCATCCAAAGCAACGAGCGAATTATTGTGCGCAAGCACATAGATCCGATTGTTCGCGACAAGCGGCGCGAACGTGTACGCCGTCGAGTCCCCTGTCGGATAGCTCCAGATCTGCTTCAGGTCCTTCACGTTCGCTTTGGTGATCTCCTTGAGCGGCACGTAGTGGGAGTTGTCGCCTGACGAGTCAACCGCTTCAGACCATGCTTGACGCTGCCCCATTACGCGGCTAGTAAAACATGCTGCAAGAAATATTGCCACTGCAGTTGCAACGAAACGGCCTCGTGCTCTGCGGGCGGTGCCTATAAACATATACAGCTATTCCTTCGCTTCATAGAGGTAAAGCTCCGCTGGCCTGGCTTCGTGCCGGCGCGCACCCAAGCGCTAACACATGCACTCGCCTCACGCACCAAGGGGGATCTGTTTGGACATTCCGCTCCTTGGCAGAATAGGAGCGAGTTAACCATCGTTCGCCGGGATTACTGATGTCAAGAGTAAAAGTAGCTCTTCTCCCCTAATGAACTCAGAACAGTGTTACAGACTCCCTCTCTGAGTCACAGGGGGGCCATTCGAACACTACCGATTGCGATCTTCCAGCTTTTTTTTTGAAACCGCATCTTGAGTCCCCGGTTCTTATGACTCTTTTCTAATCAGAACTATTGGCTCGATAGACTAACTTCAGGATATCCAATGAGCTGTAATCTCCAACTTTTGGTGAGATCGTTCCTCAGAGATTCGGCTTTCGAATAGACTTGACAGGTCTCGCAGCCGTCAACAATTGCAAACGGTTCGCAAGTTTCTATGGGAGACCTCCATGCGCTTTACCTCCAGATTTTCACGTCGGAAATTTCTACAACAAACCGCCAGTACTGCTGCGGCACTCTCCACAATCCCGGTCCTATCCGCTACCGGAGTCGCTTCAGCACAGACTTCGCCAGACGGACCGTTGAAGTCAATCCCGATCACGCACACTCTTGCGAAGTGGGTAGTTCAATCCCATATGAGCGACATCCCGGACAGCGTTCGGAAAGAAGCGGTACGCTCGATAGTCAACTCTGTTGGCGCTACAGTGGGCGGCTCTGCAGACGAGACGGTTACGACCGCTATGCGCGTCCTACGGCCCTACTCCGGGCCTCCTAAGGCTAGCCTGTTCGGGCGTGCTGACCGGCTTGATCCTCTCAATGCTGCATTGGTCAACGGCATTAGCTCTCATGTTCTGGACTATGACGATACGGAGCTGAACACTATCATTCATCCAGCCGGCGTGGTGGCCTCCGCGCTGTTTGCTCTTGCCGCAGATCACCCTGTCTCCGGAACGGAATTCCTCCATGCCTTCATCCTTGGAACAGAGATCGAGTGCCGCCTCGGTGACGCGATCTACCCTTCGCACTATGACCTTGGTTGGCATATAACGGCAACCTGTGGTGTATTTGGCGCTGCCGCGGCATGCGGAAAGCTGCTCGGTCTCGATGAACAAAAGATGGTTTGGGCTCTGAGCACAGCCGCGGTGCAGGCATCGGGGTTGAAGGTTGTCTTCGGATCGATGGGAAAAAGCTTTCAGGTTGGTCGAGCGGCAGAGAATGGTCTACTGTCAGCGCTATTGGCGCAAGAGGGATTCACAGGCTCCAATATGCCGCTCGAAGGGGTAGGTGGCTACTTGGGGGCAGCCTCCAGGCACTATGACGCTACCCGACTCATCGATCACCTGGGCGACCACTATGAGATAACGAGCAACACCTACAAGCCCTTTCCTTGTGGCATCGTGATTCACCCCGCAATCGACGCTGCCATTCAGATGAAGAAGCAGTTCCATCTCAGGCCGGAAGAGATGACTTACATTGCGATTCGAGCCAATCCGCTTATGCTTCAACTGACCGGTAAGCAGACACCGCGCACGGGCTTGGAAGGAAAATTCAGTGCGTACCACTCGGTGGCAATCGCTCTCATTCGCGGACAAGTTGGTCTCGCGGAATATACCGATGCTTCCGTAAGGAATTCTGAAGTGGTTGCCTTGCGTAGCAAGGTCCACATAACAACTGATCCCTCGATTCGCTCCGATGAAGTTTATATGTCGATCACCACCGCTGACGGACATGTGTATGAAAAACATGTTGAACATGCAATCGGGAGTCTGCAACGACCTATGACCGATACCGATCTCGAAGTAAAATTCCTTGGACTCGCTCATCCTGTGCTGCCGGAACAGCAGGCGAAGTCGCTGCTTGCGATGTGCTGGAAGGTAGAATCCCTCGCAAACGTAGTTGAGATCCCAAAAGCGGGCGCCCTGCGTCATGCTTAGGCAATATACTCGTCGAGCAGCGCGGAAAGTAGTTACTACCAGTTGAATAAGTAATTTGGCTGGCTGAACCCGTAAAACTGCATCCTGAGCAAAGCCTCTCTCAGTTTCATCACGAGGGCACAGTCGAGAAACTGCGTTTATTGTTATCACTGATCTTTCTGGAACTATGGTGAGGGAGGCTGGACGACCGTGAAGTGTTCTAGCGATCTCCATAGGTCAGTTACTCCTAAGCAGACATAGCTCCATAGATTAAGCAAACGTAAGCAATTAACGGGCTACCTCACAAACAAACAGTGCTTCCGCACTCACTTCAGTGCGGAAGTACTGCGATGAAGTGAATGCGGTTGTGCCTATCGACCCTTCGCTGCCGCTGTGGCCGGTACTTTCACTACAGCTTTGGGCCATTTTCCTGGATGCCCATAGAAGACAAACGTGCCGAGAGAGCTTTGTGTAAGGATATCCTGCGCTCCGTCGTGATTGAGATCGGTCACTTGGATAGCAGAGCCAACACCGGAATGGTTGTTGACCAGTACCGGCACAAACACCGCGCCTCCCGGAGCGCGTGGGTCACGAACAGTGCGATAGACGTACAGCACAGGTGTCCCATATGGAACCGGTTCACCCCAACTCTCCAGGTGATGCCACATACTCTTTCCGACGACCATGTCAGGTATCCCATCCCCATCCATATCTGCAAACGCCGTAGCGTGGGGCTGTGAGAACGTCACTCCCCCTGCATTGTTCGAGGTAAAATCGCCCGCTATATCGTGTCTTACAAACGTAATAGCTCCGTTCGCTGAGCGTTTCTGCTCGAACCATGCGAGGCCGAATCCATGCGCTTCAAGGCTGGTGACGACATCGTTGAGGCCATCGCCATTCACGTCATAGATGCCCATCTCTCCCCCGCCGCCGCCAAAATCGACCTCGTGGAAAACCCAGGGTTTACCCTCTACGCCTGCGGACGGCTGTTCATACCATCCAGTCGGAACCACGAAATCCTTCCGTCCATCCCCATTGATGTCCCCTACGCCCATGCCGTGATTGTTAATCCGGTCAAGCTTTCCGGATATAGGTGTTATCTTCCACAGGCCGGATATGTTTTCAGGATCGGGCTTTGCATACGAATAGACTCCACCGCCACCGAAGAGAATTTCAAGCTTTCCATCGCCATCAATATCCTTCATCAGGACAAGTTCGGTCGAAACATTGCTGATGGCGCGGTACTTGGTCCAGCGCCGCGATTCTCCGGCAGGATTGATAAAAAGGTCAAGCGGGCGAAGTCCGCCCTCAATATCGGAAGCAACAATGTCTGGCCACCCATCACCGTTGAAATCGTAGGCGAAGTTCACCATGTCCGGTGCATACTCCAGACTTGGGTTGTACATTCGCCCCTCACGATAGCGTCGACGTTCTGTAATCGGGCGCAAGGTAGTAAAAAGGGCCAGAGACGATATCGAGCAAACCATTCTTCCGTATGTCTGCACTGACAGCCGACCACCCGTAATAAAAATCGCTTATCCTTCGTTCGGTGAAGTGGGAGGACGTAGTTTCAACAGCCTCACTCTCACCGATTATGTCCTTGAAACCTACATGATCGAAAACAAGCGGCTCCTTCCCTCCTACATGCACCGCAATCGCTCCGAAACCGTCTGCATCAACAGCGCCTCCGCTTAATGCCCCACCATTCACGCTGCCGTTCAAGGATTTATCTTCAATCAACAACTCCAAAATATTCCATTCGCCACCCGATATCAGGGATGCAGCTTTCCTGCGGGGACGCTGAGGCCTATCAGCCGCGGGCGTTGGTTTCGGCCCTGTAAGGGCGGCACTACCAATACCAACCACCTTAGGGGGTGCCGCAGACAACTTCACGCGCCGCACCTCCTTTCCGGCAGCATCTAGCGTCAGTTCATAGGTGTCCAGATCATTGCCCGTCAGAGAGACATAAACACCGCGCAGCCCCCCGTCTTTTGTCTTCTCTGCACGGAAGAGGATGCCGCCGTCGCATACCTCCTTGCATCGCATGCGAGCAAAAAAGCGCACATCCTGATATTTTCGATCCGAGACCAGCCAGCCCCCTCTGAGGACGTGGGAGTTGCCGTCAACTGACCGTCATGCGCAGTCCAAACTGCGGCACCAAGTGGGCGCCAGCCTGCCAGGGTAGAACCTTTAAACACCACATCTGGAATGAAATCCTTTTGCGCGAATAAACTGCCGCACCCAAGAAGTAACAATGACAGTGTGATTCCACGCGACGTGTCACCGAAACGCATCTTCACATTGCAGTCTCCATAGTGTGATTCGAAAGCGACAAAATTACCTCTTCTATCGGCGAAAGCCGGGCAATAGCTTTTTATAACAAGTAGCTGCACGTTGAGGAAGACGCAAGTTCAGATCCCGGCGTGAAAGCTGCTCCATCGGCCAATTTCGGTTCATAGTCCCAGCATCTTGCCCCTGTCAACGGCAAAATCCGCACTCAATTTTCCCACTTGAACTATTGTCAGGACTCACTCGCCAAAATATTGGCACAAGTCAACCAAGCCTCTCTGAGTAAAACCTTCTTTACTTCCGTAAATTTCCAGCGTGTATACTCATATTTCTGTTGGCCCTTCATCCTGCCATGATTTGTCATCTTGACGTGCCCACATGATTGTTCATTTCGGAACTATATAGTTAGACCAGAGTTTTGAACCCATCTCCTAATGGCTCACTTAAAGGAAGGCTGACCAATCCATGAAGGCGCTTGTAAAGTATGCTCCAGGCAACGGTAATCTCAAGATTATGGAGGTCGACGAGCCGCAATGTGGAAGTAAGCAGGTAAAGGTTGAGATCGCATATTGCGGAGTCTGCGGTACCGATCTTCACGTAATGCATGACACATTCCGCAACTATCCACCCGTTATCCTCGGACATGAATTTTCTGGCACAGTTGTCGAAATTGGGAGCGAAGTAGAGACCGTTTCCGTAGGAGATCGGATCGCAGGTTTGGGGGCTACAGCTGTCACCTGTGGGGAATGCGAGTACTGCCGCCAGGGTTACTTCATATTTTGTGCCCGTAGGCGCGGAATGGGCCATGGTGTCAACGGGGCCTTTGCACGATACGTTCTCCTCAGGCCGGATCAGGTCTACAAAATTCCACAAAACTTCAGCCTCGAAGAAGCCGCGATGAGCGAGCCGTTTGCGGCGGCTGTACAAGCTGTCACAGAAATGACTCCGGTTCGCTTGGGGGACACGGCTCTCGTCTCGGGGCCGGGGCCGATCGGTCTACTCTGTCTCAAATTGTTGGTTGCCAACGGCATTAAAACCATCGTCGCGGGCACGCCACACGATAACGAGCGCCTTGCATCTGCCCTCAAATATGGTGCCCATGCCGTTGTCAATGTGGGCGACCGCGATCTGCAGACAGCAGTCAAGGAGTACACTGGCGGCCGTGGTGTGGATGTGGCCTTCGATTGCGCCGGAGTTGCCGCTTCTGTTCGAGGATGTATCAATTCCTTGCGTCCGATGGGCCAGCATACGCAAGTCGCCATTTGCGGCCGCGACATTGAATTTCCTATCGACCAGATCTTCTATAAACAGTTAAAGATGTCCGGTTCAATCACCTACACCGCAAACACCTGGCGCAGGATGATGGAGATCTACGCAACCGGTAAAATCCAGTTGGATGACATGATCTCCGCGAAGCTGCCGATTAATGAGTGGGAAAAAGCTTTCGATCTGTGCATGACGAAGCAAGCTATCAAAGTGTTGCTCTATCCCATTTAAGGTTTAGAAGTGTCGTGCCCCAGGACGGGCAGTTTACCTCCAGGAAGGTATAAACTGCCCGTGCCAACGTAGATCGTGAGCGCGGCATCTGGGTACGCCGCTACTATGCCGTTAAGGATTACGCGCACTCATGAAAACAAAGTCGGCTAGCCTGCCAGAAGACAAGTCGCGCACCGATGATAAGTACTGGGTACCCATCATCGGGAAAACGATTGATCTCCTTGAATGCTTCGGAGCGGTGAGCGAAGGTCTCACACTCGAACAGATCGTCCAGAGGACAGCAATTGCACACACCACGGCGTTCCGGATACTCCACACTCTTGTTTTACGATTACCTCTCACAGACTGGCCGCCATTATCATTTGAGCCACACGTGAAAGAAGTTGACTTTTGGATTCGCAAACTTATCCAAGCACATTTCTCTTGCCGTAGAGATCCAGTCAAGCATCGAACGTGCGGCGGCGGCGGCTGGCATCAACCTCCTCATTTGGGACAATGACCGGAATTCCGAATTGGCCATCCAAAATGCCACAGAGATGGCAAACCAGAAGCTGGATTTTGCGATTGAGTTTCAGCTCTCGGAGCAATCCGCACCCATTATTTCGGATATTTTTTCACGTGCTAGAATCCCGCTGATATCGATTGTCAACCCACATCATGGCACGATCTACTTTGGGGTAAATAATTTTCGTGCAGGCGTATCTGCCGGGATGGCATTAGCCAGTCATGCAAAGCGTTTATGGAAGTCGAAGACGGACGCAGTTCTATTGCTCGAGTCGCCGCAGGCCGGACGCACCACACAAAGCCGCACGGTAGGCGCTATACGTGGTCTTGAAGAATCGCTGGGCCCTCTTCCGAAAGAGATCATTCATCATATCGATGGAGGTGGAGACCGAGCTACATCCAAAGCGGCGACTACCCATTTCCTCCGAAGCCTTAAAGGACGTCGTAAAGTGCTGACCGTCGGCATCAATGATGAAAGCGCCCTTGGTGCGACACAGGCACTTGCAGCCCATTCGCCATCAATCGATGCTGCAGTCGTTGGGTATGGTGGTAGCCAAGAGATTTTGAATGTCATCGCGGAGCGCAAGAGCCCTTGCATCGGAACCATATCGTTTCATGCGGAGCGCTATGGTCCAGAGCTTCTGAGTTTCGCGCTACCAATTGTTCAGGGCAAGTCGGCACCTGTGCACCACTATGTACCGCATGACTTTATTGGAAAGAGCAACCTCCACTAAGTAAAGATCCTACTGCTTATTTTCCTAGTGGAACTCTATAAATTAGATTTTCGGCATGCGTACTCTCGGCGAGCATCGCGTCTATCTCAGGCGGAATAGGGGAATTTTAGGCAAGATGGCTGCAGAGCCGAGCTTGACTGCCCTTGCTTATTGCTCTGTGCTGCCTACAAGAGTTCAATTTTCCTTGACATCCTTTGAAAACGGCATGTATACAGAAAGCTCTGTGATCAGCTTCAAAAGTGAGTTCCGTAAGGAACTTCTTCAGTTTGTAGTTAGGATGAAAAAGGCAGCTGCCCCATAGATTAAGCGAGGCGTCAATGAAATCAATTTTTTACATATTCGGTCTACTTCTTGGCGTCATCCTTACGCTGCATCTCACCATGAATGGCAAGGTGGGCGCAGCCCTTGGCAACCCAAGAGTTGCCAATGCAATTTTTTGGTCTATCGGAGCACTTGCCGCGATCCTTATAGGCGCAACGGGATGGACGTCCGGCGTACTTTCCGGGCTAAAACAGGTTAGCCCAATTCTGCTGACTGCTGGTGCTATCGGTGCATGTCTCGTCTTCTGTATCGCATGGATGCTGCCCCAAATAGGGGCTCGCGGCATGTTCATTACCATGATCTCAGGACAGATCATCGCGGGGATGATCTTCTCCCATTTCGGCTGGCTAGGTTCGCCGATCCAGCGTATTTCTCTCTTGAATGGATTAGGAGCACTCGTAATGTTGGGTGGAGCGCTACTTGCAACGTACGTACGCGTCTAGGGCTGAATAAGTAGAAATTTCGGAGATGGAAAATGGACCACGTGCAACTCGGAACAAGTACCATTCAGGCGAGTGCTCTCGCCATGGGATCGGATGTACTCGGAAGCAAAGTTGATCGTGAGACCACCTTCGCGCTACTGGATTTTTACTTTGAAAGCGGTGGAAATTTAATTGATACAGCCAACTTCTATGCAAGTTGGCTTCCAGGTTGTAGTGGTGGTGAGAGCGAGAACATCATTGGCGCATGGGTCCAGGAACGAGGCAATCGGGACCAATTGCTGCTCAGTTCGAAACTTGCCTTCGATTATCCTGGAAGCGGCGGCGGTCTCTCCGCCTCCGAAATTGAACGTGAGTGTGAGAAGAGCCTAAAGCGCCTGCGCACTGATCGGCTTGATATCTACTATGCTCACCGTGATGACCTGACGACTCCATTAGAAGAGACCATGGCTGCATTTCATCGTCTAGTCGTAGCCGGCAAGGTACGCATACTTGGCGCCAGCAACTTGCCGGTATGGCGAATTGCGGAGGCTAATACGATTGCCCTTACAAATGGTCACACCTCATATCAATTGATCCAGCAGCGATATACCTATGTTCGTCCACGCCATGGGGCCGACTTTGGTCCACAGATTTTTCTGAACGAAGAGACCAAAGCATTTGCCAAGCAGCACGAAATTGGCCTGGTTGCCTATTCCGTGCTGCTACAAGGAGCGTATACACGTTCAGACCGTCCTCTTCCAGCGCAGTTCGCAGGTGTGGATTCGGAAGAACGTATCGCGGCTTTGAAAGCGGTTGCTGGCGAGCTCGGTGTCAGCCCAAACCAGGTAGTGATTGCCTGGATGAGGCAGAGCACCCCGTCTGTTCTCCCCATCATTATGGGCAGCACGAAGGCCCAGTTAAAGGAAAATATCGACGCGCTCAATACTGTGTTGAGTGCCGATCAAATGACTCATCTCACCTCTGCTGGAAACCCGATCATCCGCGAAGCGTGGCTTCAGCCAACCTGAGCAATGTTCCATGGTGACGTATAACCACTCTTGACCAGCGAATATTACGTTTCGAATGTATGGAGAAAATATGAATGAAACTCCCAGAGTGATGAGTGTGGTTATTGAAGCCGTTTCGGGCCGCGAGGAAGAGGTAGCCTCGCTGCTCAGCGCGTTGCTCCAGCCAACCCATGCCGAGGCGGGCTGCCTGGGTTACGAACTCAATCAATCCCAGGAAAAGACCGGCGTTTTTCTCTTCTACGAAAAATTCGCAAATCAGGAAGCGCTCGATGCGCACGTCAACTCGGCGCATTTCCAACATTTTCTCAAGCAGCGCGAAGGCAATGATCCCATCGCGCATCAGACGGTCATGCGCTGGTCTCCTTTTAAATAAGCACGTCTTTAAATAGGACGCATAACCGCGATCGTACTTCAATCAATAACTTTCCACTGAATCGCCCTTCGGGGCATGAGGCAAACGAACAAGTCAAGCAGCGTTGCAGCACCGCAATCGAATACAGAATCCTCGAACACCATTCGCGAAATAACTCATTGGATTGATGGAAAGGCCGTTCGAGGAACTTCGGGCCGAACCTCCAAAGTGTTCAACCCCGCAACCGGTAAGGTTCAGGCCACCGTACCGATGGCGAACAGCGCGGAGCTCGGAGCGGCGGTAGAGTCGATCAAAAGGGCGTTTCCAGGCTGGGCTGCTCAACCTCCGCTGCGGGGTGCTCGGGTCCTGTTCCGCGTCCGCGAGCTCCTCGAATCGCATCTGGATGAAATCGCAGCCTTGATCAGCTCGGAGTACGGCAAGGTTCTCGCAGACGCCAGAGGGGAAGCTATGCGTGGATACGACGGCAGACACGCTTGCAAAAAAGCTTCAGGAACGGATTGAAAAGCTCGTTGTCGCGCCTGGAAACGATGCATCAGCCGACATGGGACCGTTGGTCACTGGTGTTCACCTGGAAAAGGTGCGCAACTACCTGGCTACCGGAACAGAAGAAGGAGCGGAACTCCGCATTGACGGACGCGAGGATGCCTTGCCGGAGGGTGACGGCTTCTTCCTCAACCCCTCCCTTTTCGATCATGTGAAACCTGAAATGCGGATTTATAAGGAGGAGATCTTTGGGCCTGTGCTGGGTATCGTCCGCGCCCGTGACTTTGCTACTGCCCTGAAACTTGTCAACGAGCACGAGTTTGGAAATGGCGCCTCGATCTTTACTCGGGACGGCGATACGGCGCGTACGTTTGCCCATGAAGTAATCGCTGGCATGGTAGACATCAACATACCGATCCCGGTGCCGATGGCCTTCCACAGCTTTGGTGGATGGAAGCGTTCCCTCTTTGGCGACCACGCTATGCATGGGCCCGAAGGCATCCGCTTTACACTCGCATCAAGACAGTGACCACACGCTGGCCATCCGGCCTTCGTGAGGGCGTGGATGTCAGCATGCCTACCTTCGGCTAATCTCATACGTAAAAGCCCTTCGACTTGTACAAGTGGAGGGGCTTTTTACGTATGGGATTGGCAGATAAAGAAGAGCCAGCTTCAATTGAGAGGGATTTCAGGGACACGTCATTTCAGGGGCACATCATAGGGACGCTACCCGCATCTCCATCGCCTACCACTTCCTACTTTCGCTACCCTAACCGTCAGGTCGCACTGTCGATACCTCGCTAGCCTGCCGCATGCCCTCAGGGGGCGAACCAAGGTAGGTGGTTTTAGAAAGCGAGGTCGAGTATCGGGAGTGCCGGCCACAGACACACGGAGGAGCGGGTGAAAGCCGATACTGGCTGCCCACTAAATCATGCACAAATCGCTGCCGATTGCCTTCAGGTGATTTTGATATTCGTTACTTCCGTACAAAGCATCGCGAAAATTAACCAGTTCGATATTATTCTGCTTGATCCAGTTTTTTGGTCTCGGGTCAGTCATCGCCGAAACGTCCTGCGTACGGCCCACGACAAACTGTTGGGCTCGTGCGCGATTGACACGCTCGCCAAGGCGGTAGACATAGTAGTCCACATATCCGGGGTGCCACGCCTGCCAGGTGATGACGTCAGGTGGATACTTGAGAATTCCGGCACGGTCTTCTGTATAGAACAGAACCGGATCGTAGTTCTTCTCCACGTTTACGATTGATTCGGTCAGCAGATCCACATACGCAGCAGTGCCGGCTGCAGCCATGATCTTCCGGCTGGCCCACTTCTCGTCAGGCTTGGAACCAGGATTCGCGGTACCCGGGTAGTTCTTCGACCATGTCTCACCGCGCGCCTGGGCCTCCTGAACATGCTTTACATAACTTGCCGGGGTAGGCTGACTTCCCGCGAAGTTATATACAAGGCCGAATTCGTCGGTCACCTGGTGAACGGCTTTCCCCCAGGGAGACCTGTTGTTGCCAGGTGCGCCGGTGTCGGGAACTTTGCCCAGGATCTTGTCACACCGAAGCAGTTGAGCGCGGAGCTCCATGACCGCCTGGTCGAAGTTCACGTCCTGCGCCTGTGCGAGATCGGTTCTGAATCGTCCGGGCCAGATACCAGGGACAAACCAAAACGATCCAGCATATCGCTCCGCACGCCCAGGGTATGAACTGCAGTATGACGAGTTACCAAGACCGAGTGGACCAGCTCTCCCGCTCCTCCAACAGCAACACCCTGGCAGGAAATACACCCTTGGAAATACGTGCTTCCTTAGAGCAGGTCATCGGGATTTGGCAACAAAATATTCCGGACAATGACTGCAAGCTCGTGGGTCGCGCTAAGGAAACCGCGAAGTGTACGTGCTGTGGGGCCGTAGCTATCAAACTCATCCACTTGCAACCCGCCATCTTCGTAGGCACGGCGGAAATCAGGGAACTTCTCGAGACTGGCCACAATCTTCGGGTCAACAGGCGTATGAATGCGGTCTACGCAGGTCACGTCGCTGGCGTTGAAGCTAACCTGCCATTTATGAGGTGGAGAGATCACTACATCGCCACCAATCAGTTCGCTCCAGTGCAGGTGATTTCGGAACGCTGCGGACAGTAGTCGTAGCCGGTATCCACGTTCCTTATAGAGTTTGTACGTCTTTTTAAAAACTGCAACTCCCGCCCATTCCAGAGAGTCGGGTACAGCCGACGTAATTCCCTGCTTTGACGCTATCAGCTTCAGCCAGTCGTCCAGACGACCGACCATGATTGTGCATACCGGGCCCATGGTCGAGATGTCTTTGCCTTCCTTCTCCCGCCGCTTCAGGCCACGTTCCACCGCTTCCGCCACAGCAACGCACTGTGGCAGGGTAAAGCATGCCGTCGCATTGACACTGACTCCCATATACGTTGCTTCCTCGATCGCCGCAACCCCCGCCATGGTGACGGGAATCTTGACGATCATATTCGGTGCCAGTCGACTGAATTGAAGCGCCTGCTCGGCAAGCCGTTTTGTATCTCGATAAAAATGCGGATCGGTCTGGATCGAAAGCCGTCCATTCCTTCCGTTCTGCTCATCGAAGATTCCTTTCAGCAACTTGGCACGGGTCGCGGAGATCTCTTCAATGAGAAGCCAGCCGATCTCGTCCTCGGTTGCATAGGAGTTCTCGGTCGCAAGCTCGCAAATTCTTTTATTCCACAGCTCGGACTCCTGCTTGAGAGCATCGAGCACAATAACCGGATTGCACGTAGCTCCAACGCCACCGTGATCGATAGCATAGGTCAACTCAGAAAGAGTGGCCGAGTCATTCCATAACACGGTCGGCGTAGTCTGAGTCATTTCATGCAAAACACTCTTATATTTCGTAGGACTGATCGTCTGTTCCATTCCTTTGTCTCCTGATTTCGCAATAGATTGATGCTGGAGCCGCAAGGTCGCTCTCTTGCAACAAATGTTGTTAGTTCAAGTTCTTGAGATAAGGACCTAGTATCCTCGGTCCTTCATTCGTAACGATCACATCGTCCTCTATACGGCAGCCACCAAAAGCTGTGGTGTAAATACCTGGCTCGACCGATGTCATCGCGCCTTCTTCAAGAATATCGTCGGAGTTGGGGCCGAGGATGGGGAACGACTCGTGATACCTGAAGCCCAATCCGTGGCCGGTGACATGCGGAAAGTAAGGACCGAATCCCGCATCCTCAATCACAGATCGCGCCGCCCTATCCACATCGCGTGCGCGCACGCCAGTACAGATGGCCGCGACCGCTGCTTCCTGGGCTCTTCGTACGGTTTCATAGATCTTGATCTGCGGATCGCGGGCGGTTCCTGCAATACGCACCCGCGTTCGGTCTGCCCAATAGCCATCCGCAACCAGACCCAATTCAAGGACGGCGAATTCGCCATCTTCCATTTTCCGGGTGGTCGAGATAACATTCGGCCGGTGTGCCTCCGATGTCTCGAGTGCGCCCGTAGTGACCTGTGCAAAGGCACGAACCCGTACACTTCCCTTGTAGCCGGTTCCCTTCACCATCGCAGCGTGCTCCACAATCGCAGCCAACTCTACGCCGCAAATACCCACTTCAACGGCCTCTTGAAATGCAGCGAGAGCAAAGCAGGAGATCTCACTGGCAATATCAAGCCGCTCAATCTCATACTGAGTCTTCCGCATACGCCCGGTGATCAGAAGCTGCGTAACGTCGATCAATTCGCTATTCGTAAAAGTCTCGCGCAGCAACGTGAGTGCATCAGCGGCAGGAACCATTGATTCGGCCGCATTCCATGACGGCGCGACGACCTCGAAATTACCCTCGTATCCGATGCGTCTCGAATCAGGGCTTACGGCCTGTTTCAGCTGCGCCCTTACCGATGAGTTGAGGGGCGGATCACCTGCCCCCCCATACGAAAAGAACTTCGGGTCGCAGTCTTCCAACGAGCCGAGAATGTCTTGCTCATAGCATGCAGGCAGAATGCAGGTCGCTTTGCCTTCCAAAGGAAAAACCAGGTACGCTGCACCGATCATGGGCCAGTGCTCACTCAGCAAAAGAACGTTCTCCGGAAGGCGCAGGATCAGGGTATCCAGCTTCTGTGCTTCCATCGCAAGACGCATACGTACTCTTCGATCGTCATTCGACATAAAGCTTAGCCTCTCCCTCCTCTTTCCTTGCCGTACAGCGCATGGTTCAGCCCGCGCCAATAAACCCTGGATACAGCAACATACCGCCGTCCACGTATACAGTCGTGCCCTGCACATAATCGGACTCGTCCGAAGCCAGCCACACCCCGAGTCGCGATACATCCTCAGGCTCCCCGATTCGCTTTGAGGGGATCAGTCGCAGCAACTGATCATTGAATTCCTCCGGCGTCGTGAGCTTCTCGACATTCATCGGAGTGCGGATCGCTCCGGGCGCAATCGAGTTCACACGAATACGGAGATGGGCCACCTCCTGAGCCACGCTCTTCATAAAGAGCATCAAACCGCCTTTAGCTGCGGCATAATTGGAGTGGCCCTCCCATGGAATAATGTCATGCACAGAGCTAATGAAAATCAGTTTGCCGAGCGCATACGAGAGCTCTCGGTTAATCTCCTGCCGCTTAAATATGCGGATGGCCTCGCGTGCACACAGGAACGTCCCCGTCAGGTTCACATCGATCACGCGCTGCCACTGCGCGAGCGTCATTTCATCGACCGGGGAGTTCAGTTGCAGAGCGGCGTTCGCAACGCAGATATCTAACCGTCCAAAGGTCGTCAGTGCTTGGGCAAACATTGCCTGCACCTGGTCTTCCTTGGATACGTCTGCCTCGAAGATGATCGCCTTTCCACCAAGCTCCTCGATGGTACGCACTGTGTGCTCCGCGCCTGCGCGATCACCCCTGTAGTTCACCAGGACATTCGCCCCGGCCTGTGCAAAGCCAATCGCAATGGCCTGTCCGAGCCCCTTACTGGCACCGGTGACAAGTGCCGTTTGCCCCACTAGCACCCGGTGAATACGGGAGGGCGGCATGTCATTTGGCGGTGTGTAGTCCGAGTTGTTATCCATTCAATCCTCTCTATTTCTCAGATTGCGATATGAAATAAAACCATGAAACCTCTACTGACTGACTTCCCGCATACGGGATACCATGCTACCGGCATCGGTCGCAAGGCGGAGATAGTATCAAGAAAATCCTGACTAGCGTGACGGGTGTGCGCTACGGTCTGACTCAATGGGATGTCAATAATCTGTGTGCCACGTATATCTTCGATGAACCCTCGCCCCCCTCCATAAGCCAATAGATTCTGCACCATGACGGGAAGTCCCGTGGGTCACGATGCCCGGATCACCGCATTTAGTCTGGGACAATCTCCCCCAGCGGTTACTAAACCGATTCTTATATTCCCCTACTGAAAATAATCGTGCGCTTCTGAATCAGAATAAACCAGAAAACAAGAGCTTCGAACGAAACATTCGGGAACTTTATGAACATCAGTTCCTATCGGAACACATGTGGCAACGGACTCTAAGCATCACAACAAAATGAACCTGCTGACCCAGACAAGCTCCTGACAAAACACTGCGGTCTATCGCACAGCAACTGCCCTTGAACCTCCGTTCAAGGGCCACCGAATCAAATACATCAAAGGGCGCAAGTAACCGCACACTTACGGTTCGATCGACAGCCACCCATGCTTGTTCGAACTCTCTACGGCAGCATCTACAAGCTTCAGTTGGCGGATGCCATCTTCAAAGGTTGGATAGTGAATCTGCGCATTCCGATCCGCCACGACCTGGTAAAAGCGGCGAAAGGTTTGCTTGAACGTATCGTCATACCCTTCGCTATGTCCTCCTGGAAGATCAGCAAAGCTGCGGGCGCCTTCCTCAAATAAAACGCTGTCCTTCAATAAAATTTCACTTCGCTTTTCGCGGTGTCCGATCCACAACTCATCCGGGCGTTCCGCGTCCCACACTACAGAAGCCTTCGTCCCGAAAATCTCCATAAATAATCGATTCTTTCGACCGACCGATACCTGGCTTGCGGTCATGCATCCGCGGGTCGTCCCACCCATCTCAAATAGCACCGCGCCAAAGTCTTCAGTCCGAATGGGAACTTCTGTGTACTGATCCGGTCGCAGCGTCTTTCCTTGAAACGTCTCAACTGGCCCTTTGGGTCTTTTCCTGATCTTAATGAAAACTTCAAGATCGGCGCACATTGAAGTGATCTTAAGACCCGTTATGAATTCTGCGAGGTCGCACCAATGCGTCCCAATGTCGGCAAATGTACGCGATTTTCCGGACTCGATCCTCCAGTTCCAATCTGTGTCATAAAACAGCCAGTCCTGCGAATAAGTTCCTTGAATAAAGCGAATCTCACCCAGTTCGTCGGCGATTCGCATCTGCCTCATCTGCTGCACCTGGGGATAGCTGCGGACGTTATAGAGCGTGCAATGCGCCAGATCTTTTTCTTGCGCGAGCGCGAGCATCTCACGACCCTGCTCTACAGACGACGCAAGTGGCTTTTCGCACAACACATGCTTACCGGCAGACAGGGAAGCCATGGTCTGTTCATAATGAAATTCGTTCGGAGAACAGATGTGGATCACATCCACATCTGGATCTTCCACATACTCCCGGTAATCTCCGGTCGCACGCTCTATGGAGACTTCATCGGCAAAGGCCCGCGCTCGAGCCGTGGAGCTGCCCGCAACGCCGACGACCTCGATATTGCCAAGCCTTCTCAGCGCCTCAGTATGGACACGCCCCATGAACCCGGTACCCAGAATAGCCACTCGTATTTTTTTCAACAAATCCTCCCGAAACCTTGCACGCTGCTGATCGAATATGTTCACAGTTGAAATGAAATGAAGCAAAGATACGAGAACATTACTGACAATGGTTGTTCGTTCATAGCTATACTTCGGTTGCGATTCCTACTAGCAATAGTTCAATTAGGAAAAGACCTAATCAAAGGAGCATCTTGGGCGAGATGATACAGCAAATCACTAACGATAGTAGCGGACTGAGAAGATTCGTCTCGGGAACCAACGTAATAGCGCAAAAGGCCGTACACAGGTGCGCTACTTTTTCCGGAATCATGGCGCTCTGGCTTGGCTGCCTACTCATGATGGGCGTCGTTGCCAAGGCGCAGGTTGTAACCGCCGACATACTTGGTACGGTAACGGACGCTGGCGGTGCGGTTGTACCCAATGCGGCCGTAACTGTAACGAATCTTGGAACAAATGAAGTACGTACCGCAAATAGTTCCGAGAGTGGCGATTTCACGATTGCACTGCTACCTGTGGCAACTATTCAGTGAAGGTGGAGGCACCAGGCTTCAAAGTCTAGGCTGTCCGTTCCCTTGCTCTTTCGGGTTGTGACCGCGCACGCATTACCGCCAAAATGGAGGTGGGCCAGGTATCAGAGACAGTCGAAGTAACGACGCAGACTCCCTCTCTCCAAACCGATAACTCCACCATCGGACAGACGGTGACTGCGAATGCCATTCAGGATCTTCCGTTGAATGGACGTAACTTCGTCAGCCTCGCAACACTCGCTCCCGGAGCAACCTCAGGAGGACCGAACTCGATGTCGGGTGGCACGCGTCCTGATGACCGTCGACAGAGTTCGTCCATCTCGGTGAACGGCCAGAATGAGACACTGAACAACTATCTCATCGATGGCATGGATAACAATGGTCGCTACATCGGCAGTATTGCGTTGCGCCCCTCCGTCGATGCCATGCAGGAGTTCCGTGTTGAGACGAGCCTTTATACCGCCAATGTAACCAAGACCGCCGGCGGCGTCATTAATATCATTACCAAGGCAGGAACGAACAATATTCATGGAACTCTCTTCGAGTTCCTTCGCAACGATATCGTGGATGCGAACAGCAACTACAATTTTGCTGGTGGTACGCCACTACCCAAGGGCAAATACCGCCAGAACCAGTTTGGTGGCAGTATCGGCGGTCCCATCATCAAGGACAAGACCTTTTTCTTCGGTGATTATGAAGGCCTGCGCATCGTGCAGGGCGTTGCCTTTACCGACCGCATCGTGCCTACAGATCGGCAGAAAGGATTGGTCAATGCGGCAGGATACGATTTCTCGGCCCTTCCAGTCCAGATCAAAGATCCGGTCACAAATGCAGCATTTCCAGGAAATATAATTCCGTTCAACCGTGTTGATCAGACCATCAAAAACCTCCTGCCACTCTTTCCAAAAGCAACCAATCAGAACGTCACAGGTGCGGTGAACTACCAAAACAACGTGGCTCGTACGCAGTTCCAGAGCACCTTCGATGTACGAGTGGATCACCGCTTCAACGACGCAAACTCCTTGTTCGCTCGCTACTCCTACAATGACACCACTACGTTAACGCCGAATGCTTTCCCTGCGGTAAACGGCATTCTTGGTGGAGGTTGCAACTGCTCCACTGGAAACGGCCAAACCTCGGTTCCAACAGGGAGCTACTCCGGTACAGCCAAGCAGCGTGGCCAAAATATCCAGGTCAATTACACGCACGTGATCACGCCGAACCTGGTGCTGCAGGTTCGTGCTGCATATGTTCGCCAGGCTCTTCAGTCCCTGTCCGACAACACCCTCAGCGCACCGGATGCGGCCACCAAACTGGGTATTCCCGGCGTAAACACGGGTCTACTGCGCACCTCTGGATTGCCGCAGATGACGCTGTTCCCGTACGCTTCACTTGGCGATCAGCTCTTCATTCCTGAACTGGTCTTCGAAAATACCTATCAGGGCAATGGCGATCTGCATTACACCAGGGGTTCGCACAACCTTACGGCAGGCTTTTCTTATATCCGTCGTCATGTATATCTCAACCAATCGCCACAGGCGCGCGGGTTCTTCGCCTTCAACTCCACCACTCCTTCAGGCTACACAACAGGAGTCGGAGACACGTTCGCTGCCTTCCTCCTGGACACCCCTCAGACGTTCAGCCGTAACATTCAGTTGGTTTCATTTGGCAGCGTTGGCAACGAGATCGGTGCCTTCTTGCAGGACGACTGGCGTGTCACTCAAAACCTCACCATTAATGCTGGCGTGCGCTACGATGTCTTCACACCGTTCTCCGAGCAGCACGGCTACATGGCTAACTGGAGCATCGAGCAAAACAAGCTCCTGATTCCCGGACAAAATGGCGTCAATGACCGTGCCAATGTCCCGATCGATTACAGCGATGTCTCGCCGCGCATTGGATTTGCAGCAACTCTCAAGCCTGGCCTGGTGTTGCGGGGCGGATATGGGATCTCATACTATAACGGCCTGATCTCGCAGGCTCCATACCTCCAGAACGTGCCGTTTGTCTTTTCCACAAATGCAAACTGCGGAGTTGGACAGGCAACCCCTTGCCCGACTCTATTGCAGGGTCCACCGCTACCGCCTACTTCCGTCGATTTGTCACTGGCTAATAACGCCAATCTCGCGGGTACCGTGAGTGGGCTGTCCTCGTCGCTGAAGATGCCCTACATTGAGCAGTGGAGCCTGAACCTGCAGAAGGAGCGATCTCTGCGACCAAACGCGAGGCCAACAACAGGGTGATGGAAATGGTCTTGGAGGCAGGAAGAAAGGCACTTTCAGCACCCTCTTCCGCACCCTAAAGGAGGTTCTTGATTTTGTCACTTGCCATAAACCCTCTATTGCTTAGGTCTTATGGCGGGGACGACGGGGCTCGAACCCGCGACCTCTGCCGTGACAGTGAGAAACGCCGGGCAAGGGGTGGCTCCATTTGGCGCTAATAGGCATACCGAGGAACCGTTATTGTGGCCTTGTTATGCCCTCGATTGTGACCCCCACCCCTCTCCAGAATGCCCTGAAACCTCTGCCGTACTGCGGCATCGATTTCGGTTGAAAATTGGCCCAATGAAGCTACGTTACTTCTGACAAAGCCTGTTCTCGATACCAAATCTTCAGTCAAAGACGGAACACGCTCTTGATGAGTGATTTGGCCTGTTGGCGACAACTGACTGCTAACTTTCACATCGACTACTATCGGAAGCTGGGATTCCGCGCATTCGCAGACAAATTCATATCCAACTGATCATGCTGTGTAGTTCGCGCTGTCTCCGCCCGTCACATCGTAGGTTGCGCCAGAGACCATTCGTGCAGCATCCGAAGCCAGAAATACCACCACGGGTGCCACGTCTATCGGCTCGATCCAAGACACGCCCAATGGCGACTTTGCCGCAAGCCCCGTTTTCGCCGTCTCCTCGTCCCTTAGGAGATCTCCCGTCGCGCTTTTTCCCGTTACCTCGATCGCCTGAACATAGCGCTCCTCATGCCTCGTCAACGGCGTGTCGATCAGCCCCGGAACCAGCGCATTCACCGTAATCCCTTGCCTCCCCAACTCGAGTGCAGCTGACTTCATAAGCCCGATGATCCCCCACTTCGATGCCGAGTACGCGGCCCCGAACAGTGTCCCGTGCCTTCCTTGCGTGGACGTCGTCACAATAATCCGGCCACCACCTCGTCTCACCATCACGGGAGCAAACGCCCGGATTGCGTTTGCCGTCCCTGTCAGGTTTACGTCAATCGTGATATGCCAGTCGGGATCCGTCATCTCCAACAGCGGCTTGAACCCCTGGATTCCTCCATTCGCAAAGAGAATGTCTATGCCGCCGGACTCGCGCTCAATCTGCTCTGCCGCGCCGCGCAAAGCGGGTAGGTCCCTTTGGTCGAGGACAAACCCGCTCCACCTGCCGCCTGCTGCATCGACCATCCTGCCCGTCTCTTCGAGATCTTTCCGCGTTGCGGGGGTTACCCCGGAGCGTGGATCAACTGTCGCGCAGATGTCGATCCCAGCCACCTTCGCTCCGCTCTGCGCCAGTGCCACCGCCACAGCCCGCCCAATTCCACGTGCCGCGCCAGTCACCACAGCAACCTTGCCATCCAGTATGTTTGCCCAGCCAGAAAAGTGTCGTGCCATCTGTGCCTCCATCGTGGAGAATCAATTAGAACCCACACGACAATCGTCGAAATTCATGAGCAAGACTACTATGGCGAAGAGGATCGCGACTTCTTATGATGCTCCTATGACGCCACCGACTGCTTCAAATTTTGCAAATTGAAGGAAAGGCCATAGGGCTAACCCTTGGTGGCGGGGTACCTAGATGGATATGGACTGCACGTCTTTTGGATTTACGTATCGTTCATGAGTGGCAATACCACCATCGCGGGGATGGAGCGTGGCCAGCGTCATTTTGTTGCTGCTCTGCCTCCTTCAATCACCGGCTTCCTGGTGGATTCCTTGGTCGAACATAGACGCCAGCACACGCGCTTTACGGTGGGCGACCGAAGGCAGGAGAACAGGTGCAAAGCTGCGTCCGCGGCGAGCCAACGGTTCGACATCTGCTCTACACGGAGCGAAAGCCCTAGCCTTACTTGTCTAATCGCAGCGTGTGGCTTAGGCTTGGGAGCGACCGAGGGGATCGACTTATGAAAGTGGCACTGATCGGAGTTACGGGAGGGGTCGGATCGAGGGTGGCGACGGAACTTCTGACACGCGGTCACAGTGTTACAGGAATCGCGCGCCATCCGGAGAAGAGTAGCCCGCGGACAGGGCTGGAGCTGAAACAGGGAGATGCCACGAATCCTTCCAACCTTGCGCCTCTGCTGACAAGTCATGACGCGGTCATCAGCGCCTCGCGATTCCAGACGTCGAACTCAGGTGCGCTAGTCGCGGCCGTAAAAGAAGCCGGTGTTTCCCGTCTCCTGGTTGTGGGGGGAGCCGCCAGTCTCCAGGTTGCGCCGGGGAAACGACTGATCGACGCTCCGGATTTTCCCGAAGCCTACAAAGCGGAGGCACTGGGAGGAATTCAATTCCTCGAGGCGCTACGCAATGAGAAGGTCCTCGAATGGACGTTTTTATCTCCATCCGCAGAGTTTGTGGCCGGTGAGCGCACCGGAAAGTTCCGGATAGGAAGAGATGATCTGCTGATCGAAGCGAATGGTCGAAGTTGGATATCGATGGAAGACTACGCGATCGCTCTAGTGGATGAGTTAGAGCGGCCCAAACACCTCCGCGAGCGATTCACCGTCGGCTACTGAGACAGACAACGGAGTACGATGGCCATCGCAATTCACCCTGCGCGAGCATATTGGGGCGTATCTTCGGCGCATTGAAAGCAACTAAATGACAGATCCATCACAAAATGCCAAGCAGCTTCCAAGAATAAAGATTGTTGGGAAAATCCGGATCGGCTGCGGCTTATTCGATTCGGGATTTTTTACAACGCAGCGATGTGCCCTTTGAGTGGGTTGAACTCGCGAATGATCGGCAGGCACGTACCGAAGCGGGTGTTGATAATCTGCAGGATGCACGCCTTCCGGTCTGTATCTTCTCCGATGGAATCCGGATGGAGTGTCCTACTGTTCGGCAGATTACGGAGAAGTTGGGATGGTTCCGCGATCCGTCCCGCTCTGAATATGACTTGGCTATTTATGGGGCGGGCCCGGCTGGACTCAGCGCCGCCGTGTATGGCGCTTCGGAGGGTTTGAAGACGGTGGTTATTGAACGGTCGGCGATCGGTGGGCAAGCGGGCACAACTTCCAGGATCGAAAATTATCTCGGTTTTTCAAAGGGAATCAGCGGAGCAGATCTGGCGGAGCGTGCCCGCGAGCAAGCCTCCCGCTTTGGAGCAGAGTTTCTGTTGTTACGGGAAGGCGTGCGTGGCGAATTTCTACCCGACAAGGCTGTGGGCTATCTCGCCGACGGCACAAAGATCGTCGCTCGATCTTCCATCTGCGCAACGGGCGTTCAATACAGACGTCTCAATCTGCCGAATGAACAGCAGTTTCTCGGCGTCGGGCTGTATTACGGTGCGGGAGTCAGCGAAGCGTCGTTATGTGAAAATGACGATGTCGTTGTGGTGGGTGGTGGCAACTCCGCAGGGCAGGCGGCAATGAACTTCTCTCGTTACGCAAGAGCCGTGACGGTTATTATTCGCGGCGCTTCACTGAAGAGCACTCTCTCTAACTATCTGGTTGACCGGATCACTACGACCGCCAATATTAAAGTAGTTTGCAATACGGAGGTGACCGGATTGCAAGGTGACCAGGTTCTCCGATCCGCGACGCTAACAAACAATAAGACTGGAGAGACCCGGAGCCTGCTGACCAGGGGGATCTTTATCTGCATTGGTGGCGCGCCTCATACGGATTGGGCGACGCAGGCGGGAATCATTCGCGATGAAGCGGGCTATCTTGTAACTGGCCCGGATATGTTGAAGGATGGCCAGCTCCCTGCGTCTTGGCCTTTGGAGCGATCTCCCTACTACCTAGAAACGAATATTCCTGGCACGTTCGCCGCCGGCGATGTGCGCCATGGAGCGGTGAAGCGCTGCGCGTCGGCTGTTGGCGAGGGTGCAATGGCCGTAACATTTGTCCATCGCTTTCTTGCCGATGGCTGATGGAAGGGACGTCACAATTCAGATTCTTCAGGAGACTTTCAATGTACAAGAAGATCATGGTTGCCTATGATGAGTCGCCGCAAGCAAAGCTGGCATTGGCAAGTGGCATTGAACTGGCAAGGCAGTTGGGGGCTGAGTTGAATCTCATAGCCGTAAGTGAGCCTCTACCCGCTTATGTCGCCTACGTGGAAGCGGCGTTTCAATGGAAGGAGCTATTCTCGAAGGCAATGAAGTACAGGTTATCGTGGATCACAAGATTGCCAGCGACAAAATAGAACTGCAGCAAATGGAAAAGCGTGAAGCGGAACTGCTGGATCACATCCCCGTGAAGGGGTTCGCTGCGGCTACAGAACGGGTCGTCCTCGGGGACAAGATAATGGTTTTTAGTGACTCGAGTTGCAAGCTGAACAACGCACTCGCCAGAATTGTCCCCAGTCCATAAAAAGCCTCCGGTTACTGCGCCGACGCTGGGGCCAACTCGTTTCAGCTAAAGGTCGCCCAAAAAGGACGAGATCCCAAGCAGGACAATACAGACGGTGAATATCAATGTGACCGAGGAATCGTCCAATGAAACTTCGTGGTCAGTGGAATACGAAAGACACTCCACGCGTAGACAGAGCCAAAATTGCTCTAACGCGGCGAATCGGTGCTCCCATTCACTCAGCAACCTTCACTCCTACCCGTATCTCAAGGCGCAACACTCTTCCCATTCACCTCGAACCGGTATGTCAAGCTCAAATACGCAATCGTCAACGGCGCTTCGTGCGCGTTCTCCCGCATCAAGGTGCCCGGAGAAAAATGACCGACCCCTATGTTCATGACTATGTAGTCGCGTAGGAAGACATACTTTGCCGATGCGTCGAACTCCCGGCCGATATGATCGCTCAAAAATCCTGCCACAGGAGCTTTAACAACTGTGCTGGCGCTACCGCTGTAGACGTTATCGTGCATCGACGAAACCTGTAGCCAATTCTGCTGGATCAGCAACGCCAGATGTTTTGTCGGGGTTAGATCCAGATTGATCAGACCCTCTTTGATGTTCTGAAATCCAAACAAGTCGGTCAGACCGAACGCATTGTGATTGCTGGGGTACTGCTGATCGAAGGTTCCCATCCGCAGCGGGTTGGTGTGCGGATTGCCCGACGCATAGTCGTACTCGCCCCGCAACCTGGGGTGCCACGCAATGTGGCCAGCGCGATAGCCGGCCTTGATATATCCGGCACTGGCCTCGATCGACTCGTTCGAGTAGCTGCCGCGCTGAACCGCCCATAATGCGTCGAAGTTGAACCCACCAGGGATCTCGCCTGCCGCCTCGAAGCCCGGCGTCACCGTCGTCTGAGTTCCAAGGATGCCATTGGCACCCTCAACCCGCGGAAAGGCCTTCACGAAAACAAACGGCTGAATCACGATATGCGGCACGAGTGTCCCAATCGTACCAATCGCTCCATGAAAGGTCAGCCCGACGCCGTGCTTGTCGAGCGATGTAGGATGAACCGTCACCACCGACGTGCTGAACACATCGATCCGGTTCTTATCCCCATAACGCCCCAGGAAGCCGTCCCATGTCCGGCTGTTATTGGCCCAGTCGCTGATACCAACCAACCGCTCGCCGCCGTACTTCAGCTCCTGCCGCCCCGCGAAGATCTTGACCTCTTTCACATGAAATTCGAGATACGCCTGCCGGTCGTCAAACGCATCCCGCATATTCGACGATACGTACTTCAGTGGCAGGCCCAAAGCGTGTGTGTCGACAAACTGGATGTAGCCAGTGAGCCACTGCGTAGGCCGCACTTCCATGCCTCCGTAAACACGCGTCAGCTCATACAACTGCTCATTTCCAGAGATGTAGTTGTCTGAGGTCTGACTCTCCGTGCGTCCCCTCAGTTGCATGTCGAAGGTCACCCACTTCGGCACTCTGTTCAGATCAAAGGCCTGCACCTTTCCCTGTAGCACGGGATAACTGATGTAGTGCGTAGCCGATTGCTGCGCCAAGGCGCTGTGCACTAGAAATAAACAGGCAGCCAATCCAGCAAGACGCGCCGGTTTCCGCATTGCAACTCTTCGCGCTAACTCCACCCCTCGGCGATAAGAGGCCAACGCAATGCGTACGCTCACTCTTTCCTCACAGTCTCGCCTGTACACAGATCTTTCTCTTGCAAAACTTCAAGACAATACTCTCAACTTTGAGATATTGTCAAAATAGTCTACCCGCAGATCTTAGCGGTTCAACATGCTTGCTCCGCATGTGGATTGGCAAAAGTATCTGCATTGTCCTTGTCGCTGCGGTCCAGGAAGGCGAAGTCTTTCTCCACAGCCATCTCCAAAGAACCTGCAACACCAAAGTGAAGGTTGATATAGACTCCTACCTGCGTTTCATCGCTCCACATTCTGAGCTGCTCTGGAGAATGAGTGACGGTGACCTTCTGTGGAAGATAGTGCACGTTCACAGAAGTGTCCTGGGAACGGGAGACCAGCGTATAAGGCAAGCTAGCTTCTGGAGCAGGACCGAAGCTTATTATCTCCTCAACATCTTCCCCTGCAATCAAACATTTAAGCTCAGAGCGCGTCACGCGCAACCTCAGAGAATTTCCTTTAATCCGTAGCTTCATACTGCTCCTTCGGTATGATCCCCCAAGCGTGTCTAGATATGCTCTGCCCCGTGGTAAATATTGAAACAGTTGTTCCGCAAAGAGCCAATCAGTGCAGCCTGCGCGGGAGATGTCTGGTTCTACCATTCCAACCGATCAGAGGTTATGGAGAGCAGACCTGCTAGAGTGCTTAGGCGTATCTTATGTTGTTCGGCTTGTTGTCTGTCGGGAATCTGCCAACACGAAAGGAGTTCGAGCATGAGCGACGAAAAGCCAGGATTCTCCGCCCCCATACTTGCAAATCTTAACGCCCTGCTTCCCGATCTGGAGACGATCTACAAAGACATCCATTCTCACCCCGAATTGTCGATGCAGGAAACCCGGACAGCCGGCATCGCCGCGGAGCACTTGCGCTCCGCTGGCTATGAAGTGACGACAGGCGTCGGCAAGACCGGTGTCGTCGGTTTGCTGCGCAATGGAGACGGCCCAACCGTGATGTTGCGCGCTGACATGGATGCGTTGCCAGTTCAGGAAGCTACTGGCCTTCCCTATGCCAGTAAGGTTACGACTACCGATAGTGATGGAAAGACCGTACCCCTGATGCACGCCTGCGGTCACGATATGCATGTGACCTGGCTGATCGGTGCTGCTACTCTGTTTGCGAAGTCCCGCAACGCGTGGAAGGGGACGCTCATGGCTGTCTTTCAGCCGGCGGAAGAGACGGCGCAGGGCTCGAAGGCAATGATTGATGATGGGCTTTTCAAACGGTTCCCAAAGCCCGATGTCATACTCGGCCAGCATGTTATGTGCATGCCCGCTGGCGTTATTGGCGGACGTATCGGCGTCACTACCTCTGCCGCAGATAGCCTGCAAATTAAATTATTTGGACGCGGCGCTCACGGCTCGATGCCCGAGGCCAGCATCGATCCTGTTGTGATGGCCGCATCAACGGTGATGCGGCTGCAAAGCATCGTCTCGCGTGAGGTGCCACCGACGGAGTCCGCAGTGCTGACTATTGGCGTTTTGCAGGCAGGGACGAAGGAGAACGTTATTCCCGATGAGGCGATCATCAAGTTGAACGTGCGCACCTTCGATGAAGGGGTTCGCAAACTGGTACTTGCTGCTATTACGCGCATCGTGAACGCTGAAGCCGCAGCCTCAGGTGCTCCCAGGAAGCCGGAGATTACTCCGCTGGACAGCTATTCTCTTACCAACAACGATCCTGAAGCGACCAGGCGGGTGTGGGATGCGCTACGTGCATACTTTCCCGCTGATGACGTGCAGGAACCAAACCGACGATGGCGAGCGAAGACTTCGGATCTTTCGGAGCCGAGTGGCATGTGCCATCGGTCTTCTGGTTTGTTGGTGGAGTGGATCGTGATGTCTATGCGAAGGCGAAGGCAGGCGGCACGATCGGCCAACTCCCAACCAATCACAGCCCACACTTCGCACCGGTGATTCATCCAACCCTGGAGACAGGGGTTGAAACACTGGTTGTCGCCACCCTGGACTGGCTGGGGAAGTAGCTGGTCAGTTGCAACAGGAGATAGTTCGAGTGGTCGAGCCCTTTCACTTCCCAATCCGAATGGACACATTTCACGTTGTGCTCGACCTGGGCGGCACGTTCGTGTTCGCCCTGAGCGGGGGCATCGCCGGAGTCAAGCACAAGCTTGATATCTTTGGCGTCCTTGTTTTGTCCTTCGCGGCGGCCAACGCCGGAGGGATCGCACGCGACATGATGATTGGAGCAACGCCAGTTGCGGCGCTAAGCGATTGGCGATATGTTGCAGTCTCACTGGTCGCCGGTCTGTTGACGTTTTATTGCTATCCATTGATTAACCGCCTAAGCGGTTCTGTTCTCATATTCGACGCAGTCGGTCTGGCCCTTTTTGCTGTTACGGGCGCCACGAAGGCCTTAACCTATCACCTTGGTCCGGTCTCGGCCGCGCTGCTCGGGATGCTGACAGGAATTGGTGGCGGCATGGCGCGTGACATCCTCATCACGGAAGTCCCTGTCGTGTTGCGCGCTGATCTTTATGCCGTCGCTGCTTTGGCAGGTGCAGCGATTGTAGTGATCGGATCCACGATGCATCTCTCGTCCGCCCTATGTGCCTGTGTCGGTGCGGTCCTCTGTTTTGGGCTGCGCTTCATGGCGATCCGGTATGGCTGGCGGCTCCCTATTGCCACGTCGGAATAGACGTCGCTAGCTGGAAGGCATAGCCGTTCTAATCGTTTGCAAGACTTGCAGGCAGGCTAGCGTACCGAAGACGCGCGAAAACACGATTCAATGTGTCGTTTGCACAACTCTGGCCCTATCGGAGATACTGCTTGCGATATTGCTCATCCGTTACCTTTTCCAGCCAATCAGCAACCTTACCGTCCAGCGATTCCGTTACAGCAATGTGAGTCATGCCTGTTGTGGGCGCGGCACCGTGCCAATGTTTTTCTCCAGCCTCAAACCATACAGAATCGCCCGGATGGACTTCTTCTATTGAGCCGCCTTCACGTTGAACCCAGCCGCAGCCCGCAGTGATGAGAATGGCTTGCCCGAGGGGGTGCGTATGCCAGGCAGTTCGTGCGCCCGGCTCAAAAGTCACGCTGCCAGCAGAGCTACGGCCTGGTTCGTTCGCCTTGAACAGCATGTCTACGCGTACCGAGCCTGTGAAATATTCGTCCGATCCTTTGGCCGAGGGTTGTGTTCCGACTTTCTGGATGTTATTGTCTCTCCTTTTAATTTGCCGACTAGCGCGGCTCATGGATTCCGGATGGCCGACGCACTCCATCACTGAATCCGCGCCAATGCCTTTGGTGAGCTCTTTGATTTCCTGAATCCCGTCGTCCCCGCGAGACGCGACGATATCGGTTGCACCAAACTCGCGTGCGAGCTTCTGGCGAGACTCTGCCGGCTCATCGCGATGATGCGCTCTGCGCCTTTCTGCTTCGCAGAAAGCACCGCCAGAAGGCCGACCGCGCCATCACCGACGATAACCGCCGTGCTACCCGGTTTCACATTCGCTCCGGTCGCAGCGAACCATCCGGTTCCGAAGACATCCGACGCGGTTAGCAGGCTCGGTACGAGTTCCTTTGATGGAAGGCCCGGAGTTGCGACAAGGGTTCCGTCTGCCAAAGGCACTCGCAGGTATGGGGCCTGGGCCCGCGTGATGAACTCTTTAGCATGGCAGGAAGACTGATATCCGTATGCGCAGTGCGGACAGGTGTTGTCGGACGCAAAGAAGGATCCGATCACAAATTGACCGGGCTTCACGTTCCTGACGGCGCTTCCAACTTCTTCCACTACACCGCAATACTCATGGCCCATTGGAGTCGGCGACTTCACCGGGTTGATACCGCGATATCCCCAGAGGTCGGAGCCGCAGACGCAGGCTGCCGTGATGCGGATGATTGCATCGGTTGGCTTCTCGATCCTTGGTTCCGGAACTTCCTCGAAGCGAATGTCGCGAGTACCGTACAGCATGGTTCCAAGCATTGTGTTTCCTTTCTCGCGCTCTCGCGAGCGACGAATCAAGCTACATCCGGTAACCCGGCTTGACGTAAAGCTCGCTCCACTTCGCCTCGATATCTGACCGGTAGACTTGTTCGGCCCAATCTGTGGAACGGACCTCCTCTAAGGCGACAGAGACAGATTCGGCACCGTAATGGAGGACTGACCTGACGCTGTCCCTAATCTGCTCTGCGAGCTCGGTCTTCTGCTGCTCTGATTTGCCCGGCCAGAGCTTGACGATCACATGTGGCATCGGAATCTCCTTTCGCGTTGAACCCTAGTCGTGCGCCCACGTGACCGACCAGTGTTCGTCCGGTCGCGTAGAGCGGATGAGCAGGTGCCCATCCGCAGTGAACTCAAACTTGCGCGGCAAGTCCTTACCTACAAGCTGATCGCGTGTTACGGAGCCCTGCACGTGGTGCGTCACTGTGTGCGCGGACTCATTGACTTCGTATGTGCCGAACGACGCTTCATAACCATCTCGCACGTATTCGTTGGACAACGCGACTTCGGTAGCTGGATACATCAACTGCACCGACATATGGCCGTCACGTGTATAGGCCAACATCCCTTTAGGTTGTGGCCCAGGTGCAGACTTTCCGTCCGCATCAGGCGCGATTCGCACGAGATGCCACGCGCCAATCAGCCGGCCCCGGGAGCTTCTGGCCGATGTGTTTTGCGCCGCAGCTGCGTGGCTGACTAACAGCGCCACGACAAACGCGCCCATAAGGAGAACGATGCCGCTCGTGAGGAATTTTCTCATCGACCTACCAACGACTGATGGAACGGTGAGTAGCGTTCGCCCTCAATCTTTATCTTCGAGGAAGCCCGCTCAAGGGAACCTACTTCATCGGGCGTCAGCTCGATGGTTGCGCCACCCAAATTCTCTTCAAGACGAGACAATTTCGTGGTGCCCGGAATGGGGACAATCCATGGCTTCTTCGCCAGAAGCCAGGCGAGAGCAATCTGTGCAGGAGTGGCCTTCTTTTTGTTCGCAAAGGATGTGATGACATCGATCAACGCATGATTGGCCCTGCGATTCTCCTCGCTGAAGCGCGGAACCGTGTTCCGAAAATCCGTGCTGTCGAACTTCGTCTCCGCATCGATCTTGCCGGTCAGGAAACCTTTGCCGAGCGGGCTGAACGGCACGAAGCCGATACCGAGTTCTTCCAGCGTAGGAATCACTGTCGTTTCCGGTTCACGAAAAAACAGCGAGTATTCACTCTGAAGGGCAGCAACCGGTTGAACGGCATGAGCACGCCGGATCGTAGCCGCGCTCGCTTCCGAAAGCCCGAAGTGCTTCACCTTACCTGCCTGAATCAGATCCTTCACCGCTCCCGCGACCTCTTCAATTGGAACGTTGAGATCGACGCGATGCTGATAGTAAAGGTCGATGGCATCGACCTTTAGCCGCTTCAACGACTCCTCCGCAACCTTCTTGATGTGTTCGGGGCGGCTGTTTAGAGCACTCCATTTGCCGCCATCCTCAGGGTTCGCCTCCCAGCCGAACTTGGTCGCGATCACAACGCGGTCGCGGAAGGGAGCAAGAGCCTCGCCGACCAGCTCCTCATTGATCAGCGGGCCATAGACTTCAGCAGTATCAAAAAACGTCACGCCACGATCAACAGCGGCGTGCAGGAGATCGATCATCTCCTTCTTGTCCTTCGGAGGACCGTAGGACCAACTCATTCCCATGCACCCAAAGCCCAGTGCCGATACTTCCAGTCCGCCCGCTCCCAATGTGCGCTTCTGCATGTCATCTCCTCTATAAAGTTCGATGCTGCTCTTCAGTTCTTAAGCCTAGGCCCTACTCGTTCATGACACAAGTGGGTTGCCATTGCAAGGTGCTATGCATATCATTCATGAATCATGCGGAACGATCTTGGAGAGTTATCGGCGTTTACAGTGGTTGCGGAAGAGCGCAGCTTCACGCAGGCCGCTGCGCGGCTCCCTCTTGCTCAAAATCTATGACTGACTATGTCGCCCCTTTATTAGAAGCCCACTCCCTTAATCTTGAGCGAAGATGTAGGCGGACCACTTCAACATACCCGATCCATGCTGGGTTTGAACCTTCCAGCTCGAATGATGCCGCGGACTTCTGCAGGATGCCTCCGATCGCGGTCGAGCCTGCGCGGAATGTCAGATAGGGTCTGCCTATTGCGGTTATATCTTCCGCTGTCCAACCAAACACCCTCCTGTAGAAAGCACAAGATGCTGCCTCATCAGGTGTATGAAGTTCATACCAGACAAATCTCGATGACTTGTATCTCTGCATTGTGCCTCCTAGTTCTCTTGAGCTTTCAATAAAGCCGTCTTGATCGCATGGGCCATCGTTATTGCGTGCCGTGTCCCAGCCCGTACTCTTCTTTGAGGCATGCCATTCGTACTCCGGGCTTAATTGCGAGGTCACCAAATCCTTTTCAATAGCCAACGTAACAAATTGCTTTGTAGTCAAACCAGTCTTTCTCGATGTTCCGGATGAAATTGTCTCCAAGCATGGTCAGATCCTTTTATTGAATTTGCGAACGTGTGTGTCACAACTCAATTCAGACTCCGAATTGACGAAGGTGGTGATCGAGATGCTTGTACATCAAGATTCCCCATTGCTCATGCGTCAAATTTCCAAAGAACCTGCGGATGATCCGTACAGACCTCCGGTCCGTCTGCTGCCGCGCGGTCGATAAGCCTGTAGAGCCCTGGCGCTCCGACGTCAAATTCCGATCGTCCGTAATCGCGAATCCCGGCACTGTCCGCGAGTTGCGGATCATTGGGTCGTCATCCCTGAGCGCGTGGAATTTCACGAAGCGGCCCATGATGCTTCCAAAAAAAATGCGCGGCGGGAGCACTTCACCCATCGCCTGCTCCATCCCCTTGCAGAAATGAGCTACCATCTGCGCGGCATTTGCCCCCTTTGGCGTTCGCCTTTGGCTCTTAAGTATGCAGCCTTTCCTTGACCTGTTGGCTGGCGTTCTGGTCGAAGAAATTTTTCACTTACAGGCTCCTCCTCAAGAGCGAAATTATTTTGAAGTTGAGGCGCTAATCCTGGACATAAGGTTGTCCCAACCGCCCTCTATCCGACACCAATCCTCTGCGAGCTTGACGTCGCTGAAAAGCTGAACCATTGCTCGATGACGAAACCGCAGATAGGTGAGTCAGTTTTGCTCTTTCAGCCTGAATTGGACATTTAAAATTCCGGGATGAGACATGAAGAGTAGTCCATAAATTTCCAGAAGGGCTGGAGATTTGATTGCTTGAACATGGCGCCAAAAATGCCCTGATCCATTGCCAAGATCGCTAAACCATCGTCCGCCAGGCCACGCCTCAAGTGTCATGGGCAACTTCGCAGTACAAAGACAAAGCTGTGGGGTTAGACCTCAAGCATCGCGCGAAAGCAGGCCAGCAAGTCTGCTTCTTGCTGAGAATGCGCTTCAGGCCGGAAAGCGATCCCCATGACTAGGTGGCTGGCTGGTCACGATCATTCGCATCGGATGTTTTGTCTCGTTCATGGCTTGGTGCTGTTGCCCCGGTGCGATCTCTAATCCTTGGCCTGCTCGGAGCAGGATGTCAAAGTGCTCAACCTCCATAGCGAGTTCCCCTTCCAGCACGAAGAAGAACTGCCGAGCCTTAGCATGGAAATGGCGCTCTTCCCGGGTCCCAGGTGGCATCAACTCCTCGATTATGCTCAGTTCAGCTGTCTTGACCAGATGCCAGCCATCGCAATCGGTAACATTCGGCCCACCCCACTTGTAGTGTTCGGCAGTTTCTTTACTTGTGACCTGTGTTGGCATGGCTCTATCTCCGAATTTTTCTTAATCAAGGAGACAGGATACGTCACTGCCCAGCGAAACGCGCTTATCGCCCATCGAGACGGCTTAAGCTTAGTGCAACTCGACTATGGTCCAGCGTCAACGATCCGACTACGGGCGCACTCCGGCCGATTAGCAGCCTCAATCCTTTTGAATACTCCATCAGCTTTCGTCAAGACTTGTCGCGCTGGCACGCAGATTGGAGCGCAACTTTCCTTACGCCCTGCTCTACATCGAGCACGGTGAAACGCTCACTGAATCCCAATATCGATTCAATGAAATCGACAACTATCGCGCAACCCCAACCATGAACCTTTTCGCGGAATACCAACCTTGGAAGGCGACGTCGCTTCGCATCGAAGCAGACAACGTCTTGCAGCAGCGCTATAACCGCGTCGTGAACATCTATTCAGGGCCACGCAATGCCTTCCCGCTGTCCTATCAAGACGACCGCCGACTTACTTCATCGGCTTCCATTCTTGTCAGTCTACGAAAAGCTTTCTGAATCAATCTCGCCCCAGGTTAGTTCAACGGCTCCAACCTAAGCCTAGGTACCCCAGATCCGACCGCTTTCTATAAACGGTCACGCAATCGAACGGGAACTCAAAGGGTCTTTCGCCAGACACGGTCGTCATCGATCCGGTCACCCAGTTGGAAGGTGCAATGCCCTATTTCAGAAAAGCCATGGCGACTATAGAAGCGTTTTGCGCGTGCGTTGTGATCAAACACCGTCAGATAGATCTCGGATGCACCCTCAGTACATGCTGTATCGAGCGCCCAGTTGATCAGTCTTTCTGCGACGCCTCGTCCGTGCCAGGGGCTGAGAACGTATATCTGCTGTAATTCCATTGCCCCCGGCTGCGGAGTTGGCGCCGGAGCCATCAAGGGTGAGAGTTTAACGTAGCCGATAGGTTTATCGCCCACTGTAGCCACCTGCCAGAATATCAAGGGATCGGCGAGACCGCGCTCCATGGAGCCGCTCGGACCATAGGCTTGGTCCAGAAATTGCGCAAATGGAACCGGATCATAGAGATGTGCAAAGGTCTCGGAGAACGACTGTCGCGCCATCGCACAGAGGGAGGAAGCGGTATCTTTCGTCGGCGCGAAATACTCAATGATCTCGTTCATAGATTCTTTGTCATTATGATAATGGCTAAGTTCTTGGTCAAACTATTAGGTAATCGGGGCGGGCTTGTTCCTTATCTATTCGAGCCGCTGAGAGCCGATAGGGAGTGCGCGCCGTTCCGCCAGTTTGGCACCACAAGCAGAAAGGAGTTGACAGCAACGCAAGGTCTAAATTCAACCACTAACTATGCACTGACTGTTTCGTCCGTGACCGAATCGAACAATCACTAAATGTCTACGCTGGCTTTAAGAATAATGTCGCTCTCGTGATGAATTGATCTTGCTATCTCAATGGCTGTTCTTGCCGAGGAGTTAACTCCGACTTCCTGCTGTCGGGGTCGGGCAACGTTGCACAGGTTTGGAGCAGCCTTTTGAGATTCTTTCGGTAACCACGGCTCAGGACCAGTTGCTTGCCGCACAGCATTGTGAGCTGATACTCGCCAGTATACCGAGGGCGCATCTCCTTGATGCGGTTCACATTAACAATCACTGATCGATGTATTCTCACAAATCGACTTGAGTCTAGCGTCCTCTCGAACGACGATAAGGTTTCGCGGACGACAATTCGCTCACATTGTGGCCGAATGACAAACTCCACATAATTGCCAGCGCTCTCGATCCAATTGATGGATCGAGCTGGCACAAAGACTATTCGCCCGTCTGCTTTGAGAGGAATTCGATCAACGTTTTGGTGAGACGGTGTGTCGGACATTTTCCTAAGCTCCTGATGACCTCGTAAGGTGTCATCGTTAGGCGACCAGTTCATCGCAGTTGAATCCATCAGGTTCATAATCGCTGTGTTTAGGTTGGCCTGTGCGCTTTCTCTAAAGCATAAAATGAGTGTACTCATAAATGACTAGACTCGGCAATGAGGATAATATTCGCTAGAGCTCGCGCTGCGCCACGCAAAGGAGGACAAGAGATTTCCCCCGTCACAAGATTGGGCCAGCCGCACGATGTTTCCGGACAAATACGCCACGAAGATCTCATGGAAGCTGACCAGCCTTAGCCCGGTCTCCGCAAATCCATAGCGCCTCCAGTGTGACTGAGATCGGTAAACGGTGGCCGAGCATCAAGATATGTAATTTCGCCACGCAAATCACACGTTTCATCACGAGTTCCAGTCGATAGCAACGAGCGCCCTCCACATATACAACCTTTCATAAGGAACAGATCCAGCACGAGGTCTTTCCGTCCGGCTCTCCCGCTTCACTCCTCAGTGCCTGTATGGTCCTCCCCGGTTTGAGCCGCCTCATCCCAACGATCTATCAAAGCCTCACTTTGGCAAGCTTGTTGCTTCTATGTCTATCGTTTCAAGAGCCACAAGTTGGCCGATGGTTCGCAGCCCTTCAAGAAACGTTGAGAGATAGGTGCGTTGTGAAACACGCGAGATGTATAACAACCAGTTCAATTGGGAGGGCATGATGCTCGAAACCACGGAACGACTTGGCCTTTCCACCATAGCGATGGCCACTCGTTCGCCGCACGCCGTGAGAATGAA
>JBDTDX010000177.1:0-5304 GCA_039922815.1 Granulicella sp. | reverse complement strand
TGGACTGTGAGTTGGTTGACGACGGATTTGACGCCGGGGACCTGGGATGCTTCGCTGGCGGCGAGTGCCTTGGCGGCCTCGCTGCTGACGGTACCCTGAAGGATGGCTACGCCGGTCTGAACGAGGGTGTGAATGGGCTCGGTGGCGAGGGCGGTGTCGCCGGTGAGTTTGGCCTGGAGGGCTGTGTTGATGGCGTTGTCGTCAGGCGCGGGGGCGGATTTGCATCCGGAGACTGCGAAGGTAAAGGCAAGAATTGCAATGGCGGCGAGGCGGGGGAGGAAGAACGATTTCGTGACGTGCATGCATCCCTTTCGGAGGACAACGCTTTGAGGAAGACCCTATCCCCTCGACATGTTTGACTCCATGTTTGACTCCGGGGAGGCCGCTAAGGGTTCATCATTTCATACGCGTGATGGATTGTAGGTCAGGTCTGCGATTGGATGCTGCTGGTGAGGGTGGCGCAACCTAATGCGGAAAGGGGGCATCCACCCTAATTAAGAAGTTTCCAGTGATGCATCCAGGGTCCATGTGAGTCGGCGGGCCCGGACTTTGATTCGCGTTATGTTCTAAAGTGATTCACTACAATAGAGTATGACCCGGATGCTCTGACATTTGATTTTTGAACAGGAGAAAAAGATTATGGCTGATAACGATAACGGCATTAGCGGACTTGGATGGTTCCTTGCAGGTCTTGGAGTTGGCGCGCTGGTCGGGGTTTTGTATGCACCGAAGGCAGGCAGCGAAACGCGCGAAGAGCTGATGGCAGGCGCACTGGATGCTCGCGATCGTGCTGCGGTTCTGGCGCAGCAGGGCAAAGAGCGCGCGACGGAGTTTGCTTCTCAGGCGCAGGCGCGTGCCGCAGAGCTTGCAGAGCAGGGCAAGCAGCAGGTTGGCGAATATGTCGACCGCGGCAAGGAGTATTACGAGAAGGGCCGCAGCCAGTTCAACGAGTATGTTGAAAAGGGCAAGGGTCTGGTCCAGGAGCAGCAGGACAAGGTTACGGCGGCGGTTGCAGCGGGCAAGGATGCCTATGTAACGACGACCTCGGAGAATAACTCGTAAGAGTCTACGGTACGATTGCGGGACGAGGTGCTGTGTGCCTTGTCCCCTTTATCCTCGTGTGTTTAGAACTGTAGAGGCAGGAGTGGCGGTATGTTAATAACGGCGGCGATGTGGATGGATGATCCGGGCGCGCTCTCCTCCGGGAACTCGCGTCTGCTCATGTTTTTTGTGGCGATGGTAGCTGTTGCCATGGTGGTTCAGGCGATCGTGGTGGTGGTGTTTGCGATTGGCGCGATGAAATCGCAGAAACGTCTCGCGGCGATTGCCGAAGAGATTCGCAGCAAGGCTGTGCCGGTGTTCGATAGTGCTGAGGCGTTGTTCAAAGACACGGCGCCTAAGTTCAAGGTGATTACGGACAACCTTGTCGAGACGAGCCACATTGTGCGGGCGAAGGCGATGGAGTTCGACGCGACGCTGACGGATGTGAACCTGAAGACGAGGGCGCAGGTGGGGCGGCTTGACAGCATGGTGTCAACGACGCTGGCGCGGACGGCGGCAATTGCGGATACGATTCACCAGGGAATCCGCGTGCCGGTGAAGCAGGTTGCGGGTCTGGTTGCTGGGCTGCGGGCTGGACTGGATGTGCTGGTGAATCGAGCCAGGGGATTTGGCGGGTATCGTGGGCCGGACTACTAGAATTTGGTTTCAGGAAGAAGGGCGCGGCTTCGGCTGCGCCTTTTTTTATTGCTGCGCCTTTTTTTATTGTGGATGACGTTTGGTGAGGTGGAAGGCTCTTGTGAAAAGATGGTGGCGATGGGAGACGCTATGAACGAGAACGAGGAAGTGCAGGAGAGTATGGCTAGCCGGCGGTCGTTTTTGAAGGGCGGCGTGGCGGCGGCGTTGGCGGGAGCGGCTGCTACGGCGGCTGAGGCGCAGAGGTCTGCGGGGAAGCCGGTGACAAAGCCGAATATCATTTTGTATCTCTCGGACCAGTTTCGTTATGACTTTGTGGGTGCGAACGGGAAGAACGGATCGACGAAGACGCCGAACATTGATGCGCTGGCATCGCGTGGGAAAAACTTTACGCAGACGGTGACCAACCAGCCGGTGTGCGCGCCGGCGCGGTCGGTTTTGTTTACGAGCCGCTATGCGACGGAGACGGGCGTGTGGCATAACGGGCTGGAGCTGGATAAGTCGCTGCCGACGCTGGCTGGAGAGCTGCGCAAGGCGGGGTACACGGCCAATCTGATCGGCAAGTGGCACCTGGCGCTCGGGAACCCGGCGCAGGGTGGAAGTCCGGGGCCGGTGAAGGCGGAGGATCGCGGCGGCTTTCTGGATCTTTGGGAGGGGGCGAACGCAATTGAAATTACGTCGCATCCGTATGAGGGAACGATCTGGGACCGCGATAACCAGCCGATGACCTACAAGGATGAGTATCGGGTGGATTATTTGACGGATCGTGCGGAGAAATTTTTGCGGCAGAAGCAGGAGAAGCCGTTCTTCCTGTTTATCTCGCAGCTTGAGCCGCATCAGCAGAACGATATGCATCAGCCGATTGCTCCAAAGGGCGCGGCGGCGCGGTTTGTGAATTGCACGGCGCCGGAGGATCTGCGGGCACATCCGGGAACATGGCAGGCGCAGTTGCCGGACTACTACGGGTGCATTGAGGCGATCGATAATTCGGTCGGGCGGGTACGGAAGATTCTTGAAGAGGAGCATTTGGCGGAGAACACAATCTTTGTGTTTCTGAGCGACCATGGCTGCCACTTTATGACACGCAACCAGGAGTACAAGCGGAGCACGCACAACAGCTCGATCCGTGTGCCGCTGATCATCGGTGGGCCGGGGTTCGAGGGGACGCAGCAGGTGCCGGAGCTGGTGGGTCTGATCGATGTGGCTCCGACGCTGCTGGAGGCGGCGGGGGTGCCGGTGCCTCCGACGTGGAAGGGGCGGAGTGTGATGCCGCTGCTGAACGATGCGGAGGCGCGGAGGACGTGGCCGAATGAGCAACTGATCCAGATCAGCGAGTCGATGACGGGGCGGGCGATCCGGACGCCGGACTGGACGTACTGCGTGGCGGATACGACGGGCGGCAAGGAGAAGCAGGCGACGACGTACACGGAATACCAGTTCTATGACCAGAGAGCCGATCCGCATGAGCTGGTGAATCTTGCGGGGCGGCAGGAGTACAAGACGAAGGCTGCGGAGTTGCAGGCTCAGTTGAAGAAGCTGATGGTTGCGGCGGGAGAGACGGAGCCGGAGATTGTGACGGCTAAACTATATCCGTGATGAATGACGAACAGGGTTCGGGGATGAAGGGGTGCTGCACTCCGCAGGCTGAGCGAGGGACGCGGCAGGAGACTGCTGCTGTGGCTACGGCTGCGGGTGCGTCGGCTGTCGAGGCGGCGCGGGCGATGGTGGGGCTGCCGGGTGGGACGTTCCTGATGGGGACGGACTATGAGCACGGCTTTCATGCCGATGGGGAAGGGCCGGTGCGGCCAGTGTCGTTGGCTGCGTTTGCAATGGATACTTATTCGGTTACAAATGCGGACTTTGCGGAATTTATAAAGGCGACGGGGTATCGGACGGAGGCTGAGGTCTTCGCGTGGTCGTTTGTGTTCTGGGCGCATCTTCCGTGGGATCGGTTTGAGGAGCTGGTGGAGGATACGGTGGCGGCTGCTCCGTGGTGGTGCAAGGTGCCGGGAGCGAAGTGGGATGCGCCGGAGGGGCCGGGGTCGAATGTGACGACGCGGGGGAAGCATCCTGTGGTGCATGTGTCGTGGAACGATGCGGCGGCGTATGCGGCGTGGGCGGGCAAGACGCTGCCGACGGAGGCACAGTGGGAGTATGCGGCTCGGGGTGGTTTGGAGCAGAAGCTGTTTCCGTGGGGGGATGTGCTGATGCCGGGGGGAAGGCACCTGTGCAATGTGTGGCAGGGGCAGTTTCCGCAGGAAGATACGGCCGAGGATGGATTTGCGGGGAGCTGCCCGGTGGATAGCTTTCCGGCGAATGGGTATGGGATTTCTTCGGTGATAGGAAATGTGTGGGAGTGGTGTGGGGATTGGTTTGGGACGGATTTTGGTACGGAGTTGACGGTTGATCCTTCAGGGCCGGTTTCAGGGAGTGCGCGGGTGATGAAGGGTGGGTCGTTTCTTTGCCATGCTTCGTATTGCAATCGGTATCGGGTGGCGGCGCGGACTTCGAATACGCCGGATAGCTCGGCTTCGAATATTGGGTTTCGGTGTGTGCGGGCTTCTAAAAGCTAGAGATTTTTTAAAGATCCAGTTGCCGCGGCCCTCGACCGGCGCGTTTTGGGGGCGAGATGTTAGTGGTGCGCGAAATCGATTGCGACCGCTACTAACCACATCGATGCTGCAAGCAGCCAGATTCGCATGCTTCGCCACTGTCGATGGACAAGGATTAAGGTTCCCCAAATCAAGTTCAGGACAAAGAAAACAGTAACAACCCCAATAATGCCCAAAAACCAGACAAACGGCTCTCCCGTTACTGGGATCATCCCATGCTCTGCGGGGTTTCTCCAGCCTGCTGCAGCACTTAAATCGTAGATGATGACCCCGATCGCGTTTAGCACAATCATGACCAGGTGCAATGGCTGCGACAAGAGGGGCTTCTCGGTGAGTAGACCGCGTTCCATAGGGATGCCGCTTAATAAATCCAGCCGCCGCCTACTACTTCGTCTTCTTGATAGAAGACGGCGGATTGGCCGGGGGTGATGGCGCGCTGTGGCTCGTCGAAGATGGCCGGGACGGTCTCGGGGGTGGGGGCGCTTAGGGTGGCCATGGCGGGGGTGTGGCGGTGGCGGATCTTGATGCTGACGCGGATGGTTTCGTTGGGCGCGAGGCTGGGGATGGAGATCCAGTTGAGGCGGTTGGCGTTGAGGACGGTGCCCATGAGGGCGCCGTCGGGGCCTACGGTGACCTGGTGCGAATCGGGGTGGATGGCGAGGACGTAGAGTGGGTCGGGTGAGGTGAGGCCGAGGCCCTTGCGCTGGCCTACGGTGAAGGAGTGGATGCCTTCGTGGTGGCCGAGGACTTCGCCGGTGGTGGTGACTAGCTCGCCGGAGGAGTCGGGGAGGGGCTCGCCCTGTTCGTCGAGGTAGGCCTTGAGGAAGGCGCTGTAATCGCCACCGGCCACTACGCCCGCAACCGTTTCGACGAAGCGAGGGGCCGCTGGATCCTCTCCCGCCCCGCAGACAAGTCCAAGGACCAGACCTACTTCCTCTTCGGCCTCACGCAGGAGCAGCTCTCCCGCACCCTCTTCCCCCTTGGCGAGATGAACAAG
>JBDTDX010000176.1:0-4102 GCA_039922815.1 Granulicella sp. | reverse complement strand
CGCAGTTCGTCTGGTCGGTGAAGTCGCCCGTAAGCACTGTGGACAGCGTGAAGGCAGAGCTTCCGATGTTGCTAACGGTCACCGTTTGGGTGCTGCTCGAAATGCCGGTGACGACGACTGGTGTGGCGAAGGTGATTGGTCCCGGGGTCACACTCAGGTTGGGGTTGACGGTACTGCCGTTTGCGCCCGGCTGCGGAATCGTCAGCCCGGTCACCAGGACCGCGAGGCCCTGGTCGAGCGTCAGCGTGATCGAGTCGGTCGAAGTGGACTGCGCAGCCTGATAGCCGAACTGGATCGTGCAGACAGTGTGCGGATTGAGTGCGGTCGGGCAACGATCCGTGAGAGTGAAGGGTGATCCCGGGGGCATCGCGAGTGGCGTGTGTGCAATGGGAGCGTCGGAGTGATTGGAGAGAAAAAGATAGCGTGGAGCATGCAGTCCGCCATAGAACTGTGTGCCGAAATCAATCGTCGATGAGGAGAGGGAGAGCGAGGCTGCCTGACCGTATCCCGTTAGCAGAACGTTGCCGCCGCCAATGGTCCAATCCGCCTCGGCTGCGCCGTCTTTCGTCGCATCGTTCGTTGCGGTGAAGCCGAGTGTAATCTGGCAGCTTGCTCCGGCGGCGAGTGCCTTAGTTGCGGGGTCGCCCGCGGTAGCGCAGGTGCTTGCTGATTCGCTAAAGATGTGCGGCGTCACTCCCGTCGGCCCTACCAGCGCTGAGGAGAAGTTCTGGCTGGATGCTCCGAGATTCGTTACCGTCACGGTCTGCGTGCGGGTTGCACTGGTCGCGGTCTGGATGCCGAAGTCGATCTCTTTCGGCGAAAAGACGAGCGTATTCGCGACGGTTGCGAGAGGCACGGCCGCAAGGCTAGCGGTCTGCGTGGTTGCGTTGCTCGCCTGAACCGTCAGACTGCCGGGGCCGTTTCCACCAAGCGCAATGGCGCACTGGCTACCGGCGCCCAGGCTTGTGCCGCAGGTGCTGGCTACCGTGAAGCCGCTTGCGGAGATCTGGAGATTGGTCGCCGCCTGCGAGCCGAGATTGCGCAAGAGGATATTGGGCGACGCATCGGTCGAGAGCGCAAGCGATGCACCCGCCGTCGGCGTCACGCGCGCCAGGTAAGCGGCCGAGCCCGCGCACAGGCTGCCCGTACAACTGAGCGGCGCAACCGCATCCCGCACCGAGGAGGGAAGCGCCGTGGTGGGAGCATTGGACAGTGGCAGGTCGAAGGTCTGGGTCGACAGCAGGCTGGCGCTGGCCGTGGGTGCCGCGCTGCCCGCAAAGATTGCGGAGCCTGTGGCATCGACGGCAACGGCATTCAGCGATACCGGCAGGCTTGCATGGCCGGGATTGGTGGTGGCAAGGCCGCCGAAGCGCACCGCCTCATCGACGACGCCCTGCGCGCCTGAGGGGAAGATTCGCAGAGCGTAGCTGCCGCCTGTCTCGGCAAGAGGTTGCAGTGGAAGCAGCGGAAGGGTGAGCGGCCCATCGACCCATGCGACACCGCCAGCGGCCACGGCGAGCGACGACTGCGTGCCCGGCGCGAGGACGGTGGAGGAGAGCACGGAACTGCCATCGAGCGGCATCCGCAGCAAGGTCTGGTAGTCGATGTTGACCAGCGGCATCGACGTATTCGCCACTGGAAATGCGCCGAGCGTGATGGTGCCCGTCAGCAGCAGATTGTTCGCGGAGGGGTCGATGGCCACGGCGCTGATGCCCGAGCCGGGGAGGAAGGTCGAGAAGGTAATGCCATCGCCGCCGGGTGTAAGTTTGATCAGGAAGCCGGTCGTCGCGGCGGTACTTCGCGGCACCAGCGCGGCCACGGTCGGGAAGCCCGGCGCTGTGGTGAATCCGCCGATGTACGCATTTTCTGAGGCGTCGGCCACGAGTGCTGTCGGCGACGTGTCACCGTTGGCCCCGCTCAAATATGTTGCATAGAGCAGTGTGGTGCCATCGGCGGAGAACTTCTCGACGAAACCGTTCTGCGAACTGCCGAAGACCGGTGCCTGCATAATCCCGGCGGGCGTGACCGGCAGACCGCTGCCGTAGATCAGACCGGTGATGAAGACTGCATCTGCGGTTGCCGCAATGGCGCTGGCGGCAGTGTGTCCGCTGCCACCATAGGTCAGGAAGCCGAGGTTCAGGTTGGCATCGAATTTGGCGACGAACGAGTTGACCGAAGTATCGACAAGGCCCGGAAAGGCGGCGCCGGAGCTTGCGGCGAGCGTTCCGGAAGAGGTCGTTCCGGTGACATAGACATTCCCTGCCGGATCGAGCGTCATCGCGAGGCCTACGTCGCCCGCAGCCCCTAACACTGCTTGTGCGAGGACGGTGGTGGCTGCCGCGTCGGTCTTGAGGAGGCGTACGCCGTCCTTCTGATCTAGCAGGAGATAGAGATTGCCGGCGCTATCGACACGGACCGCGTTGAACTGGCCCTGCCGCGCTACCGAGCGCAATCCGGCAAACACCAGTTGCTGCGGCCCAGCCGGCTGGGCATGGAGGACGAGAGGAGTTGCTGCGGCCAGAACCAGAAGGACGGCGACAAGCGAGCGGAACTGGGTCAGCTTTTTGATCATGGCTAATGGCCGCGGTGACTTCACCGGTTGCGGCCTGACCTTAATATCCATGTTGTTACAGCGGTTAGGTTGTCTCTATCTGAGAAAGTGTGACGAGAAGTACTATATGTCCTGAAATGGGAATGATGATGCGTTATTTTCTCTGAACGGCGATCTTCCTACGCTCCGGCTGGAGTAGGCTGCCGAAGCCCTGCGCTTCCATCTCCCGCAGGAACTCCGCGTGGTCGCCATACTGGATGGCATGCATCCCAAACGCGCGAGCGGCTTCGATATTTTCAGGGCGGTCATCGATAAACAGAATCTTTCCGGGCGCAACTCCCAGTCCCTCGGCAGCATGGCGATAGATCGCCTCCGCTGGCTTGGCAATCCCCAGCATATGCGACCAGGTATGGTGGTCGAACTCGTTGATCCAGTCGAAGCTGGCGAGCACGCCCTCTTTCATGGCGTCGCCCATATTCGAAAGAATACCGATGCGAATGCCGGACCGGTGCAGACGAAGTGCCCAATCGATCATGGGGAGATTCGGGTCGGTCCAGAGTGCGTTGTCGGCCGCTAGAAGCGCGGTCACCTGCTCCGCGGTAAAGACCGTGCCGTTATCCGCAGCGACTAGATGCCAATATTCCTCACCCGTATGCTTTCCCTCATCGTAGGCATGGCGATGCGCCCAGTATCCGCGATGCAGAGCCTCTTCCTCGAAGGCCGTCAGCTCGCGCATATGAGCCCAGGCAGCGGGATTGGGCGGTCCGGAGAGGACTCTGCCGAAGTCAAACAGAACGCCTTCGAGCGAACGCGGTTGGATCAGGTCGGAGGGAGGAATCATAACCTCGATTGTACGGGTAGCATAAGGAGGTGGCGGATCGGTTTTCATCGCGGACAGGCTGGGATCTCAACGAGAGCGCGTTTGCGGCGGCGGTGCGTCAGGCGCGTCTTGTGGCGGTGGGCACGGGTAGGCATCTCGTCGATCTAACGGTATCCAATCCGACCGTCAGCGGCTTTTCTTATGATGCGGAGTCTATTCTGAGCCCGCTCAGTTCCGCTGCCGCCATGACCTATGACCCGGACCCACGCGGCATTCGCTCCGCTCGCGAAGCCGTCGCCAGCTACTATGCGGACCACGGGGCCGCCGTCGATCCCGATGCTTTGGTGCTGACTACCAGCACCAGCGAGGCCTACAGCTATCTCTTTCGGCTGCTTTGCGATGCCGGCGACGAGGTTCTGGTGGCGCAGCCCGGCTACCCGCTCTTCGACTTTCTCGCCGACCTTGAAGACGTGCGCCTGCGCACCTACCCGCTCTTCTACGACTACGGCTGGTGGATCGATTTCGCTGAGCTTGAGCGGCGGATCGGCCCGCGTACACGGGCCATCCTCGTCGTCCATCCCAACAATCCGACCGGCCATTGGACGGCGCGGCAGGAGCGTGAACAGCTCAGTGGACTCTGCGATCGGCACCACCTGTCGTTGATCGTGGACGAGGTTTTTCTCGACTATCCGCTTAGGCCCTCGGACGATGCAGTAAGTTTTGCCGCCGAA
>JBDTDX010000175.1:0-8218 GCA_039922815.1 Granulicella sp. | reverse complement strand
CGCCGGAGTATCGGCGTGAGGAAGATAGAGGAAGAGTGGCGGGGCCGGAAACGGGCGCGTGACTGGACCTTCGATAAAGATCATGGGCAAGAATCTCGCCGGTAAAACGGCATTCATCGTTGCAGTTCTGGTTATCTCGGTCTTCGGCTTCGTGGGTATTCCGCACGGCAGTCTGAAGGAGTCCATCGCCAATCGCATCAGCCTGGGACTGGACCTGAAGGGTGGCACTCACCTGGTGTTACAGGTGAAGGTGGCTGAGACGGTCGCGTCGCAGACGGACAACGATGTGGCACAACTGCAAGAGGATCTGCAGGCGGCGGGCATCACCGGGGCCACAGTCGGGAAGCTGAATCCGGCGCAGATCGATACGATTACGATCTCGGGCGTGCCGCTGACCAAGGCGGGCGATGTGCGCACGGTGCTGAATGGACCCGGCTACACCACCTATGACGTGACCAGCAACGCCGATGGCAGCTGGAAGGTAACGCTGAAGCCTTCCGCGGTAAAGGCTATTGAGACGCGCGCGCTGGAGACGTCGATCGAGACGATCCGCGGGCGCATCGATACGCTGGGCGTAGCAGAGCCGGTGATTCAGCAGTACGGGCTGGGCGATAACGAGATCCTGGTGGAGCTGCCGGGCGTGAGCGATCCGGGCCGGGTGCAGGAGATTATTCAATCGACGGGACGGCTTGAGATTCACGAAGTCGTCGGCCAGCCCTATGGGAGCGAGCAGGAGGCACTGCAGGCGAATGGCGGAACGATTCCGATCGACTCGGTGCTGATGAAGGGCACGGGAACCAGTGGAGCAGCGGATCAATACTGGCTGCTGAAGCGGGTCAGCGTGGTCTCCGGAAACGACTTCCGCGACGCGCAACCTTCCACGGATGAGAATGGCCGCCCGGACATCACCTTCAACCTGACGACGGCCGCAGGCAACAAGTTCTACAAGTACACCAATGCCAACAAGGGCACGGGTTCGATGGCCATCGTGCTCGACAATACGGTGCGTGAGGTGGCTGGAATCCAGGGAGCGATTCGCGATACGGGTCGCATCTCCGGCGGCGGATTCACGAAGGAATCGGCTGCGAATCTTTCGCTGATGCTGCGCACGGGTGCTTTGCCGGCATCGCTCGAGTTCCTGGAGACGCGGACGGTTGGGCCGAGCCTTGGAGAGGCATCGATTCGCCAGGGCGTCTTTGCAGCGATTGCGGGCATGCTGGCCGTAATGATCTTCATGCTGGTCTACTACCGCGGCGCGGGCATCAATGCCGATGTGGCACTGGTGTTGAACCTGGTGCTGCTGCTTGGGTTCATGGGGTATTCGGGCTCGGTGCTGACGCTGCCGGGAATCGCAGGCGTCATTCTGACGATCGGTATGGGCGTCGACTCGAATGTGCTGATCTTCGAACGCATCCGTGAAGAGCTGCGCGCGGGCAAGACGTCTGCTGCCGCGGTTCAGGCCGGATTTGCGCATGCGTGGATCACGATCATCGATACGCACGTCACGACCATCGTTTCGGCGTTGATCCTGTTTCTGTTTGGTTCGGGACCGGTTCGTGGATTTGCGGTCACACTGATTGTCGGCTTGCTGTCTAACCTGTTTACCGCCGTGTTCGTGTCGCGAGTCATCTTCGATGCGGAGCTGGGGTACCGGGAACGTGGCGCGCCGCTGTCGATATAAGAGATTTTTGAGAGATAGCGAGCTGCCCGATGGGCCTCGCTGAGGGCTGAAGAACGTGGAACTGTTTCGGACTACAAATATCGACTGGCTGGGAAAGAAGTGGTACTTCCTGAGTTTCTCGCTACTCTTCTCGATCGCGGGCATACTGAGCATGGTGTTCTGGCATGGCATTCCGCGTGGCGTGGACTTCAAAGGCGGGACGATGGTCTATGTGAAGTTTGCGTCGACCCCGAACGAGGATCATCTTCGCCAGGCGCTCGATAAGGGCGGCATTCACGACGCGCAGATTCACAGCATCAGCGGGCCGGTAGGCCAGGTGTCCAATGAAGAGGTGATCGCGCTGCCGGAGTCCTCGGCTGCGGATACAGCGCACGACGTGGCCCATGCGCGCCTGGTTGCGGCGTTGACCGACAATTACCACGACTCTGCGTTTACGATCCAGCAGGTGGAAATTGTGGGGCCGACGGCGGGTAAGCAGCTGCAGAAGCAGGCATGGCTGGCGACGATCTACTCGCTGATCGGCATGCTGGTGTACCTGTGGTTCCGCTTCGAGTTGATCTATGGCGTTGCCGCGGTTGTGGCGGTGTTTCATGACACGCTGATCACCGTTGGCGCTTTCAGTTTGACTAATCAGGAAATTACCCTTACGGTAATCGCAGCGATTTTGACCCTCATCGGCTACTCGATGAATGACACGATCGTGATCTTCGACCGCATCCGTGAGAATCTTGCGACCTCCCGTAAGGAGCCGCTGGGAGATCTGGTCAACCGCAGCATCAATCAGACATTGAGCCGGACGGTGATTTCCTCCGGCCTCACCTTTCTGACTGTGTTATCGCTTTACCTGTTTGGCGGCGAGGTGCTGCACGGTTTCTCCTTCGCACTGGTAGTCGGTATTTTGATTGGAACGTACTCCTCGATCGCAGTGGCTTCTCCCATGTTGGTGGCTTATCAAGATTGGAGAACGGCGCGCGGCAAAGCGGCAACACTGCCGGCACGGCGATCGAAAGCGTAGTGGCTTGTGGAATTTTTGCGCATCGGGAACAAATAGAAACAGTCCGGTGTCTAAGTAAAGTAGCTCTTCTTCAAATGGAACGAGGCTGCCCATGTTTGAAACTTCGATGATGGAATCCGGCGGACAACTCAAGACCAAGTCCAAGTATTGGATGATTGGGACGTTCGCCTTGAACGCTTCGATTCTTGGGATCTTGATCCTGATCCCGCTGCTCTATCCAGAGGCTCTGCCAAAGACCGCCATGACGGCGATGCTGACTGCGCCACCACCACCACCACCACCACCTCCTCCACCACCACCTCCTCAGCAAATTAAAGTCGTCAAGATGGTGTCCGAGATCGACGCTGGCCTGCATGCGCCTACGAAGATTCCGAAGGACATCAACATGATTAAAGAGGATGCTGCTCCCCCGTCGATGGCTGGCGTAGCTGGCATGTCCGGAATGGGCGCTGGCGGTATCGGTGGCGTCATGGGCGGTATCGGGAATGCACCCGCGCCGGTGGTCAAGGTGGCTCCTCCCAAGATTGCTCGCGTTTCCGGTGGTGTGATTGCCGGCAGCAAGGTGTCGGGCTCTAACCCTGTCTATCCGCCGATTGCCAAGGCGGCCCACGTCTCCGGCGCAGTCGTACTCCACGCCATCATTTCAAAGACGGGGACGATTGAGAACCTGCAGGTGATCAGCGGTCCTGAGATGCTGCGGGCAAGTGCAGTCGACGCGGTGAAGGGTTGGAGGTACAAGCCCTATATTCTCAACGGTGAACCCACCCAAGTGGATACGACGGTAACCGTCAACTTCAGCTTCGGAGGTTAGTTCGCATCTCAAGTGATCAAGTGGCCTTTCGCGTGTCTCAGCGCTTCAAGTTGTGATGGGATACGCCGAAGAGTTCCAAAGTAGTACAACCAAGAGTTCAATCAGGAGGAAAGATTCCAGTGATTCTCGCTCATCTCGCAAATTTCGCTCACGTCCCCGCAACGCTCGCCCTGTACTTTCAGGACTCAGGCGCCCCAACCTTCACCCTCACCAACCTGCTTGCAAACATGGGCTGGCCCGCACGTATTATTGCGCTAATTCTGTTCATCATGTCGATCTGGTCGCTCGCCGTTATGATCGATCGCTACCTGTACTTCGCGGCAGCTCGCAAGCAGTCGCGCGAGTTCGCACCTAAGGTCGCCGGCGCGTTGAAGGATGGCCGTCTGGACGAAGCAATCAAAGTCGCGGACCGCAGCAAGAAGTCTCACCTTGCCGAAGTCGTTACGGCTGGCCTGCAGGAGTTCCGCAGCTTCGGCTCGGGCGGTCAGATCACCGAGCAGCAGGTTGAGAGCTCCAAGCGCGCTCTCGAGCGTTCCGAAGCGATCGTGCATGCCAAGCTGAAGCGTGGACTTGGCGGCCTGGCCACCATCGGTTCCACTTCTCCATTTATCGGCCTGCTCGGTACGGTTATCGGAATTCTGAATGCGTTCCAGGCGATCGCCACTCAGAAGACCTCCGGAATCGGTGCAGTAGCCGGTGGTATCTCGGAAGCCCTGGTAACGACGGCGTTCGGCCTCTTCGTCGCCATCCCGGCGGTTATGGCTTTCAACTACTTCACGAACAAGGTCGAAGCATTCGACGTTGAGATGGATAACAGCTCGAGCGAACTGGTGGACTACTTCATCAAGCAGAGCAGCCGCTAAGCATCCGATTCCGGTATTTGCCGGAATGACGATGCGATCTGCGGGAATCACTGGAAATCCCCCGGACGCTGACAGCGAACGGCGTTCGGGGGCCCATTTTGACCGCGGCGTTTTGAAGTGATTGAAACCGGATGGAGTGTGCAGTATGGGTATCAACAAGCGGAATGAAGGCAAGAAGGTCAATTCCAATATCAACGTCACGCCAATGGTGGACGTCATGTTGGTACTGCTGATCATCTTCATGGTCATCACCCCAATGCTCAATAATAAGGTGAATGTGGACCTGGTAACGGCCACCTCTGCTGTGGTCATGGAGAACGCCAACAAAGAAGACGCCATTACCATAGCGGTCACTCGCGATGGCAGAACTTTCATGGGCGCAGATCAGGTTACGATCGATGACCTGACCAATAAGATCTCAGCAAAGCTTGACGGCAAGACGGATAAGGAAGTTTATCTCCGTGCCGATGAGCGCGCGAACTATGGAAAAGTGATGGACACGGTTGATGGCATTCGTTCGGCTGGCGTCAGCCAGCTTGGGCTCATCACCGAGAAAAAAGAGCAGTAGCAGCAGCTTTAGAGTGGAATGAAAGTAACGGCCTCTGCGCTGTAGAGCACCGGTCGTTCAAGGAGAATTGCTATGGGAATGGGTGGAGGTAATTCCGGCGGAGCAATGTCGGATATGAACGTGACGCCGCTAATCGACGTTCTACTGGTGCTTCTGATCATCTTCATGGTCATTGTGCCAGTGGTGCCGAAAGGCTTGGAGACTCTGGTTCCACAGCCTCCGAAGAATAAGCAGGAATCGGAGCCGAACGACCGGACGATCGTGGTCCAGGTTCTTGGCAGCGGCAACAATGCTACCTACAAGATTAACGAGACTGATGTTGCCAAAGCAAATCTTGAATCGAGATTGGTCGCGATCTACTCGACTCGCCAAGAGAAGGTGATGTTTGTCAAGGGCGATAAAGATCTGGATTTTAGCAAGGTCGCAGAGGTGATCGACTTCGGCCACCAGGCAGGTGTGGACAACATCGGCATGATTACTCCGAAGATTGAGGCGGGACAGTAGCAGTATAGAATTGGTTTGGCGGCGAGGCTTATAGCTCGCCGCCTTCCTTGTGTCTTTCCATTTTTTTATTTTCTGACTATTATTTGTTGAATATTGAGCGGCAAATACGCTCTGAATGAAACGATTTTTGTAGTACGGTATCGCAAAATAGTCGCGATCACCCGGTTTTTTGTGGAACGTAGCAAATGCTTCAAACGGAACCATCCGACGCTTTGTGGTTATGCTCGGAATTTTCTTTGCGGTGGCAGTGTGCGATTACGGATATGATCGTTAGATAGGCTCTAGTCACACGGGGGCATCTGCCATTACAATCAATCGGCAATCAGAAACACGAAGACACTGTTCCATAGTTCGTATACTTTACGCCCTTCTTTAAGGAGATAACCCGCCCCATGAAACTCTCTGCACGGATTCCGGTTACGGCCGCTCTATTGGCGCTGATGCTTGGCACTGTCACCGGATGCAACAAGCTCAAGGCACGCGACCAGTTGAACAAGGGTGTGCAGTCTTTCAAGAACGCGCGTTATGAGGAAGCGGTGGAGCATTTCCAGACCGCGATCAGCCTTTACCCTGACGACCCCATGAGCAAGTTGTATCTTGCGACGGCCTACTCCTACCAGGTTGTGCCGAATCTCGATACACCGGAGAACCTGGCGATCGCACAGAAGGCGTTGGATGGCTTCAATGAGGTGCTCCAGAAGAATCCAAATGACCTGACGGCCCTGAAGCAGATCGCATCGATTGATTTCAATACCAAGAGGCTGGATCAGGCCAAGGAATATCAGCGGAAGGTCATCGCGATTTCGCCCAACGATTCCGAGGCGTACTACACCGTTGGCGTTGTGGACTGGATGCAGGCGTACAAAAATGCGGTCGCGATCCTGGCGGCTGACGGTCTGACCGACGACGGAAACGGAAACCCGAAGAAAAGCAAGGACGCATGTGCCAAGCTGAAGGCAGCTAACACAGAGCTGGTTGCGGAAGCTCAGCAATACCTTTCGAAGGCCGTGGAGATCAACCCCGACTACGACGAAGCCATGTCTTATTTGAACCTCACCGCCAGGCGTAAGGCAGATCTGGAATGCCCGGACGATGCAGCACGTAAAGCAGATGTCGCGCAGGCTGAGCAGTGGGATCAGAAGGCCATGGGCGCTCGCAAGGCTAACGAGCTGAAGAAGGAAAAGAAGAACGCTGGCGGCGTCACCATGTAGTTCTTGCCGCAACGCTTCGCAAAATGCCTCTCTTCGGAGAGGCATTTTGCTTTTGGAGAGCACGCAATCTTCTGAGTGGTATTGACCTATGCGAGGAATAGGTCTGGCTCTGAGGGTATGTATTCGTTTCTGCTCTATTTCGTGGGGCTACGCCCCGTGCGTATATGATCCGCCTTCAGAGTGGACGGGTGCTGGGCGCCCATCCTGTGAATCGGGGGCTTGCTTTAAAGTGTCGATAGGTCTTACGCCAAGCCTGTTGCTTCTGCCTGTTCCTGGGCGTGATAGCTCGACCGTACCAGCGGCCCACTCTCCACATGTCGGAAGCCCATCCCCAGGGCCTCGTGTTTCAGGAACGCAAACTCCTCGGGCGTGTAGTAGCGCGACATCACCAGGTGATCGCGCGAGGGGCGTAGATATTGACCGATGGTGAGGATGTCGACCTTGCGATCGGCGAGATCGCGGAACACGGCGAGCAACTCGTGCATCTCCTCGCCCAGCCCGACGATGATGCCGGTTTTCGTCACAATCGTTCTACCGGGCTGACCGTTAATGCTCTCTGCTGCGATTTCCTTCGCCTGCTCCAGAAATCGCAGGGAACGCGGATATTTTCCACCACTTTTCGCGACGCGGTAAAGCCGCGGAACGGTCTCGATATTGTGGTTCAAAATCTCGGGAGCCGCTGCGACCACCAGGCGCAAAGCCTCTTCGACGCCCTGAAAGTCCGGCGTCAGCACCTCGACGCGGCACCCAGGCGCCTGTTTTCGAATCTCTTCGATCACGCTGACAAACGCCCGCGCTGCGCCTACATTGTCGTCGTCGCGATTCACGCTTGTAATCACGGCATGGGCCAGGCCAAGCTGCGACACGGCATAGGCTACGCGCCGCGGCTCGTCGAAATCGATCGGCTCGGGCTTGCCTTTGGGTACCGCGCAGAATCCGCAGCGCCGTGTGCAGAGGTTTCCAAGCATCATGAAGGTGGCCGACTTCTGGTTCCAGCACTCCCCGATGTTCGGACACTGTGCGCTCTCACAGACCGTGTGGAGGTTCAGATCACGCGCCATTTTTTTCAGATTATGGAAGGTCTCGCCCATCGGGGCTTTCGCCTTGAGCCACTCCGGCTTCTTCGCTGGCTTGCGTGGCGATAGGTCGATCTGCACAAGCTCCGAGTTGAAAACGGTTTCTGCCGGCGGCGTCATCTTGTCTTAATTGTAAGCCAGAGCCCTAAACGAGCCGCTCTCGTGTTGCCTGCCGGGAGAGGTAGAGAAAAAAGACAAGGTCGAAGAGGCCGCGAATCAGGAAGAAGGTGGCGTGTGACTTCGTGAAGAAATAAAAGTCGCCAGCCGACAGGAGCAGACACCCGGCAATCACCAGGGACCAGCCCCACTTCCGCAGGCGCAGCAGACCGAAGATTCCTGCTGCCAGCAGCGTGCAGAGGGCCAGAATAGAGTACTTCGCGGTTCCTCCGCCGTACGCCCCGCTGAGTCCGCCATAGACGTTGACCATGGTCATAAAAATCAGGAACATGCAGATTCCCGCGATGCCGGGTAACATCTGGCCCGCTTTCT